>DATDHK010000602.1:0-20927 GCA_036521635.1 Bryobacteraceae bacterium
GCCTTCGATTTGACGCCCGAGCTAAAGGCCGAAGCCCAAGCCGAGCTGAAAAAATATCGACTAGGACCCATATTCACGCCCCCCAGTCTCGAAGGCACGGTGATGCGCCCCGGCATCATCGGCGGCGCAAATTGGGGTGGCGGCGCGTTCGACCCCGAGACCGGAATGCTCTACGTCAAGACGACCAATTCAGCGAACATCGCGCGCCTGGTCCAACCCGCGAAATCGTCAGGCTCGGATGCCGAATACGTGATGGGCGGCGGATCGAGCGCCACGTTCCACGATGGCCTCCCCTTGCTGAAGCCGCCGTACGGACACCTAACCGCCATCAACTTGAACACCGGCGAAATCGCGTGGCAGGTGCCGTTCGGCGACGACGCCCGTCTGCGCGCGCACCCGGCTCTCAAAGGCGTCAAGCTCCCGGCGAAGCTGGGCGTAGCGGGCGTGCAGGGAGTCATTGTGACAAAAGGCGGACTGATCTTCGCAGGTGGCGGCGACACCGCTTTTCACGCCATCGACAAAGACACCGGCGAAGATTTATGGACCTTTCCGCTCATAGAGCGCACCGCCGGAACACCCATGACCTACAGCCTGGTCAACGGCCGCCAGTTCGTCGTAATCGCGACCGGCTCGGGCGAACAAGCGGCGCTAATTGCATTCGCACTCAATTAACAATGAAACTACTTTCTCTGACTCTTTGCACTACTTTCCTTTGCGCGGCGCAGGATCCCTCCGCGTTGCTGCACGAACCCAACATAAGGGCCGCGCTAGAAGCCGTCCAGCGCAACGAACCGAAAATAATCGAGGAACAGATTCGCATCTGCGAGATTCCCGCGCCGCCTTTCAAGGAAACCGAACGCGGCCAGGAGCTCAAGCGACTGTTCACCAATCTCGGCTTGAAGAATGTCCGGATCGACAAAGTCGGCAACATAATCGGCGTTCGTCCGGGACAATCCCCCCGCCCGAATCTGGTCTTCAGCGCGCACCTCGACACAGTATTCCCCGAAGGAACAAACGTCAAAGTCACTCGCGACGGCAATGTTCTCAAGGGTCCGGGCATCGGCGACGACTGCCGCGGCTTGGCCGTGATGCTCGCCACCATTCAAGCTCTGAATGAAGCGAAAGTGCAAACCCCAGGCACAATCACCTTCGTCGCCGACGTGGGCGAAGAGGGCCTGGGCGATCTGCGCGGCGTCAAGAATCTCTTCTACGAGAGCATGAAAGGCGAGATCGACAAATTCATTTCGGTGGATGGCGTCGGCCTGGGCATCGCGCACATCGGCGTTGGCAGCATGCGCTATCGCGTCACATTCAAAGGACCGGGCGGCCACAGCTTCGGCGCCTTTGGAATGGCAAATCCGATTCACGCCATGGGCCGCGCCATCGCGAAGATCGGCGATTTCGAAGTGCCCACCAATCCGAAAACTACGTTCAACATCGGACGCGTGGGCGGTGGAACATCCGTCAACGCAATTCCATTCGAGTGCTGGATGGAAGTGGACATGCGCTCCTCGGACAATGCCTCGCTGAAAGCGTTGGATGCGAAATTCAACGCCGCCGTCCGCACCGCCGTCGAGGAAGAAAACCGCCGGTGGAACAGCACCGCGCGCGTCACGGCCTCTCCGGAATTAGTGGGATTGCGTCCACCCGGCCAGACCCCCGCCGACTCACCGATTGTGCAAACGGCCCTGGCGGTCTCGAGAGCGCTCGGCCTTCGCGATGCCCTGCGCGAAGGCTCCACCGATTCCAATGTCCCGATGAACATGAACATCCCAGCCATCACCATCAGCGGTGGTGGCGCGGGCACGGGCGCACATTCCTTGAACGAAACTTTCGACACAACCAACTCCTGGAAAGGCACGCAGCGCGCGCTGTTGCTAGCGGTCGCGCTGGCGAGATGAGGTACCCATGCGCATCCTCCTAACCTTCGCCGCCCTCGGCTTCCTGCACGCTCAGGAAGTTTCTCAAAGTGGACTCGAGCTCAAAGCCCCGCGTCCCATGGTCAGTCAGCCGGAGCGCGCGCCCAAAGCCATGATCGCCAGCGCAAACGAACTTGCCTCCGAAGCCGGTCTCTCGATCTTGCGCAAAGGCGGCAACGCAATCGACGCCGCAGTCGCGGTAGCTTTCGCCCTTGCAGTAGTTCATCCCGAAGCGGGCAATCTCGGAGGCGGCGGCTACATGGTGATCCGCCTGTCAAACGGCACAGTGCGCGCGATCGATTACAAGGAGACAGCACCCGCAGCCGGCCACGCGGGCATGTTCGTGACGCGGTTGGATTCCACAGTTGGCTACAAAGCATCCGCTGTGCCGGGAACAGTGGCGGGCATGGCGTTGGCCCACTCGCGCTTCGGCAAGTTGCCGTGGAGCACGGTGCTGGAACCCGCGCGGCGTCTAGCGAGAGACGGATTCCCCGCGTCGCAGCGTATGGAAATTATCCTGGCGCTGCAGGTTCCGGTGATGAAACAGTTTCCCGAAACCGCGAAAATCTTTTTGCACGGCTCCGATCAGCCGCTCAAACAAGGCGAGCTGGTCAAACAAACCGACCTCGCAGCCACTATCGCTCGCCTCCAAAAAAATGGCTGGCGCGAATTTTACGAAGGCCAGACCGCCAGCCTCATCGATCGCGACATGGCCGAAAACAACGGCGCCATTCGCTTCGACGATCTGCGCACGTATAAAGCAATCGAACGCGATCCTGTGCGCAGCACTTACCGCGGCAACTTAATCGTCTCCATGCCGCCCTCCTCGAGCGGAGGCACGACACTCATCGAAATGCTCAATATTCTCGAAACATTTCCGGCCGAGCTCGGCCGCGAAGGATCGGTGGAGCAGCGTCATCGAATGATCGAATCCATGCGCCGCGCCTTTCACGACCGCGCGGAATATTCAGCCGACCCAGCCTTTTTCCCGGTCCCCATCGAACTGCTCACCGGCAAGGAACACGCCCGCGACCTCGCCCGATCCATCCTGCCAGCTCGCGCGACGCCTTTGCCTGCCAGCGTGCCTGTGTCTACCTATGAATCCGACGACACCACACATTTCTCAGTCATCGACGAAGCCGGCAACATCGTCAGCAACACTTACACGTTGAATAGCTTCTACGGATCGCAGGTAATGGCGAAAGGCACCGGCGTGCTAATGAACGACATTATGAGCGGCTTCAGCAATCAGGCCGGCGGCCGCAATGAGATCAAGCCGGGCAAGCGCCCGCTCTCTTCCATGACGCCGACCATTGTGCTGCATCCGGACGGATCGCCATGGTTCGCGCTGGGCTCGCCCGGCTCCGCGACCATTCCCAACACAGTGTTTCAAGTGATCGTGAACATCGTGGATTCGAAAATGTCCCTGCGCGATGCCATCGAGTTTCCACGCATCCACCACCAGAATCAGCCGGACCGCATAGACGCCGAACCCGCCGCCCTTATCTTCGACGTCGCCGAAAAACTCAAATCCTTCGGACACAAGATCAATCCGAGCCTGCGCTCGCAGGGCGACGTTCACGCCATCATGGTGGAAGACGGAACTGGTTGGCGCCTGGGTTGGTCGGACGGCCGCCGCGGTGGCCACGCCCGCGGCTACTAACTACTTGCTCCCCAACTCGCCAAGCAGTTCCTTCACTGCCGCATCGAGCTGCGAGTCCTTCCCCGTGTAGCTCTCACCGATCGGCCTCGACACCGCGATGTCAACCGGCCGCGGATTGTTCTCCATGTTCTTCCCGTCCGCCCCGGTGATCAACGTGCCCGGCAGCCGCATGCTCGATCCATCCACCAACTCCATTGAGCCGGTGTAAATAATCCAGCCCGCCGTCGGCTCGCCGACCACTTTTCCGAGCTTCAAAGTCCGATAGCCCTCGGTGAAATCCTCGGCGTCGGACAGCGAGTGTTGGTTCACCACGAGCACCGTTGGAAGCTCTAGCGATCGCTGGCCCAGCAGTGTGCGCGCAGGGCCGGGCGGTGCGCCACGATTGGTCATGGTCATGTATCCGCGCCGCGCCAGAACATCCAGCGCGTATGCGTTGACGAAGCCGCCGTTGTTATTGCGGACGTCGATCACCACTCCGTCCTTCGCCCGGTTTTCCGAATCGAGATCGAGATAAAGCTGAGTCAAAGCCTGCGCCGACATGTCGCGAATATGAACATAGCCCAACCGCCCGCCGCTCACGCGCGCCACGTACGCGCGATTGTCCTCCACCCACTTCCGGTAGGTTAGCTCCGCCAGCGTCCCGGCCGGCCGCACCGTAACCTCTCGGCCGCCGATGTCCAGCACCACGCGCTTGTCCACTTTGTGCAGCAGCAACTCATCCAGATTCACGTGCGGCCCAATCGCCGCGCCATCCACTGCGCGCAGCTCTTCGCCGGCCTGAATCTTGGCGATAGCCGCGGGCGAATTGGGCAGCACTTCGGTGATACGCAGCTTGCCGGATCTTTCATACTCGGCGCGATCGAAGCTCAATCCCAGTTGCCCCACCACTCCTCGCGGCGTTGTCTCGGCCGGATCTTGCGAAGCCGTCGGCGCCGACACGCCCGAGTGCGAAGAGTTCAGCTCACCCACCATCAGCCGCAGCAAACGCCGCATCTCATCCGGCGTTCGTGCGCCTTCGATGAGCGGCGCATAGGTCTTGCGGACAGCGTTCCAATCGACGCCATGCATTTTCGGATCGTAGAAATTGTCGCGCTGGCCGGCCCAAGCCTCCTCGAACACGGCCATCTTTTCCCGATTGAAATCGATGTCCATCTCGGCGTTGACCGCCACCGCGCGCGTTTGCCGATTGTCAATGCCTATCGTTTGCACGCGCCCCGCCTCCAGGTAATAAACCTCTTTCGAATCCGGCGAAAATTGCGCATGGCTCTTGCGGCCGGGCGTGGACGTCAATTGACGCGCGACTCGCAGCCCACGTCCTGCACTCCGGCCCACTTCATCCAGCGAAAACAAATATAGGTTCTGCTGTCCGCCCACCGTCGCCATCAGCAACAGCGTCCGCCCGTCCGGACTGATCTGCGGATTCGAAACATCCAGCCCCACCGGCAACATCGAGATGCGATCGCGAATGCCCTCGAACACAATATCCACGGGCTTCACCGGCGGCTTGCGGTCCGCCGCGGCGCCCGGCCCTCGTTCGCGCGGAGGGTCAGGCTTGAAGAGTTCTTCAAACCGCTCTTCGGTAAAATTCGGCTGGCGCGGCGTCAGATCGATGCGCGCGACCTGCGGCGTTTCGGTTCGCTGATTCGTCGCGAATAGCAGGAACTTTCCATCCGGACTCCATTGGATGGAGCCTGCCGATGCGTTCGCCAGAAAACTGATCTGTTGCGGACTGCCGCCGCCCGCCGGCACAACATATAGGTTGCGCAACCCGCGATCGCCGCTGGCAGAATAGGCGATCCATTTCCCATCCGGCGACCATGCCACGCCGCCTCCGCCCCCGAAACCGCCGAAGGAACCGGCGACAACCAGGCGATCCTGCTTCGATTCAGGATCGATCACGCGCAGCTCCCGCCGATCGCGAACGAACGCGATGCTCTTGCCATCGGGCGAAAAACGAGGCGCCTGGTCCGGCGCCGGATCGCGCGTCAATTGCGTTTCGGCGTGATGCGCGAAGTCGTACAAGAACAGGTGGTTCACCGCATCGCGTTCGCCCGCATAAACGATGCGGGTGGAGTCGGGCGCCCACGCGACCTGCGCTTCCGGTCCCGGCGTCTGCGTCACTCGAATCGCTTCGCCGCCATCTTTCGCCGATGCCGCGAACACTTCGCCGTGACCGATCAACGCCATTTTCTTCGCGTCCGGCGACAGCGCAAGATCGGTAAACTGGCTGAGCGCCGTATGCGTTGTCACGGGGCCCGCGGCCGATCCGACCAGTTTTATCGGCACCTCATACGCCTCACTCGTTTTCGTATCGAGCTGCCAAATCTTGAAGTCGTGTTCGAAGACCACGGCCTTTCCGTCGTAGCCGATGGACGGCCACAGCACGCGCCCGCCGGTAAACTTCGTCACCTGCCGCGCCTTGCCACTCAACGGCATAGTCCAGATGTTTTGCGCGCCGCCGCGATCCGACATGAAATAGAGCTGGCGTCCGTCGGGCATCCACATGGGCCAGGCATTGCGTCCGTTCAGATCGACGATGCGTTCATACGCTGCCGGCGATCCATCCTTGCGAATCCAGATTTCCGATTCATCCAGATGACTGTGCCCATGCCGCCACCACTGCTGATCGCCGTTGCCGCGCGCCGCGAATGCAAGCGTATTGCCGTCCGGCGCGGGCGCGGACTGAAACTCGTTCACGAATCGATCGGCGCTTACGGGCATGGGCGTTCCACCATCGGCGCTGACCCGGTAGATATCGTTCTTGCGGCCGACATCGTGCGAGCCCGAGGAGAAGTAAATCCAGCGCCCGTCGCGCGACCAACCGTCGAGCTGATCGAGCCCGTCGTCGAACGTCAGCCGCTTCAGCTCACCGCTGGCGAACGTGAGCACATAGATATCGCCATTGCCCGTTCGCGTGGAGACGAACGCCAACCTGTTTCCGTCGGGCGAATAAAGCGGGCGCGATTCGTCCGCCGGATGCGACACCAGCAGATGCGCCTCGCCGCCCTTGGCAGGCGCGACCCAAATGTCACCGCCGGATACGAACGCGATTTCCGGCCGCGTGGGACACAGCGCCGGTTCGGTGAAATAGGGCACGCCTGCCGCAAAGCCGGCCGCCGACAGCGCGAGGAGAAGAACAAAGGTCCGCATGATTCACATTTATACCGCAGAACGTGTCAGACGACCATAACCTTTGTGGCCCAAGCCATCGCTTCCGCCGTGATTTGCGGATTGGTGAACCTGGCGTTCTTGCCGCGAAGTCTGCCTCGACCACCCCACGGGCCGTCGCGCAGGTCCTTTCAAACGAAAATCGGAATCCGATGCTCAATCACTTTCGCTATTGCCTGGCTGAGTGGCGGCCAGCCAACCGGAGTAACATTCGCCGCGACCACTGTGCGCATCAGCACCGTCGCGTCGCCGGCGAGTTCTGTCCGAACTTCGTGGCCCGCTTCGTGTAGCGCCGCCCCCCAGGCGAATGGAAAATTGGCGCGGGTCGGATTCTCGGAACCGCAGAGTCCCACCAACAGGAAACGCTGCTTCGGTTCATCTGCGGCGGCCGCTGCCGAAGTAGCCGCGGTTGCAGCTACCAATGCCGTGCATAGGTGCTGCGAAATCTCACGCCGGGTGGGCATCGTCACTTCGCTTTTCTGGGCTTGGCTTTCAGAACGACGTGAATGTCGTCGTTCCGCGGATTGGTGAAGCGGCACAAAACGCGGCCCTCCGAATCCAGCGAAATTATGGCCGGTACGCTGACCGATGTGAGCATCCAGCCGGCCGGCAGCGCGACGTCGTCGTAAGGGCGCCCCAACGTTCGATCCCACACCAATTCGCCGTCCAACATTTTGTATCCGATGGGATCGGTGTAGGTCTCGATCACACGCACCCGCACCGTCTCGCCCGGCGCCAACGCGTGATCCAGATTTCCCTGAACCACCACTGTGTCCGCCTCGGTCGGGGGATAATCGTAGCCCAGTTCGTTGACGGATTTACCGGTCACGTTGTAGGTCTCCAGTTGCTTGCCGGCGCCGAGATCGATCACGATCGACTTGGTCACCACGCTGCCTTTTCGAACGAAACTGTGCACGTACTTCTGCCCGGGCCGCGACACCGTGAAGTCGTGCGAGATGCGGAATTGATGCGTGTCCGGCTCCAGCAGCCAGTAGTGGATCTCGCGATCCTGCTCGGCGCGATGAAACTGCGCGGACAGAATCCAAGGCAGCAGCAGTAACGCCAGGCGCTTCATGGCAGCCTCCGTCCGGTGATTTTCACGGGAAGCTGATCGTCGCGATCGTTCATCATGCTCACGCGCACTCGCCCATCGGGTTGCGTGGAAACGATGGACGGCACGCTGCACCCAACCAGCTCATATCCGGCGGGCAGCACGATGACGTTGCGCCGGATTCCCAACGGGCGATCGAAGATCAACTGGTCGCCCTGCGCAAAATAAGACGGGGCGTCTTCGTACACTTTGTAGATCCGAATGCGCGCTTCGCCGTCTTTCGGAACCGGCGCCGCGAGATTTACTTTGAGGAACAGCGCGTCGTCCGGCGTTGCCGCGGGCCGTATTCCGGCCGCCTTCGCGGTCTTGCCGTCGACGTTCTCAAACTTGAGCTCCTTACCGGTTGCGAGATCGATTACGCGCTCGTCTGAAACCTTCGAACCGGGACGAATCGGATTCAGATAGAACTTCGCGCCCTCGCGGGATGTCGAGACATCATAGATGATGGAGAAGCGATGCGTTGCTGGCGGAAGCAATTCGTACACGGTAAATTCGTGCTGTGCGAGTGCGACGCCACAAGTTAAAGCTGCTAACAAAAATGCGCGCATAGGTTTCGGCTTTCTAGCATATCATCAAGCTGCGAATTCCAGCCGCGGATGAACGCGGATCAACGCGGATAATTTAGCGAGCACTCGCCCAGATCCAACCAATGGTTCCGGCGAGTGTTTTGTACGAAGACCACTTTTTCCACACGGAATTTCCTGGCAAACGAAAACTCTTCCCAACGCGCCCGGGCCACGCTGGCCAGCTCGTCGAGTTCGTCTGGTTTCAAATCCTGGGCAAGCGTTACATGCGGATGATAGGAGAACGCTTCCTCGAAATACAATCCATGCATGTTCAGCGCCGCATGCATCCGCCGCAACTCTTCGCTTCCCGTGGACAGCTTGATGTAGATTACGTCGGACACCGGGAACACTTCCACGGCGTTCAGCTCGACTTCGAAGGAAGGAAAATCCGGCGCAACCTTTCGTATCGCTTCCCATGTTTCCTCGGGGGAAGTCGAGATCGGCCGGGGAGGCAAAATGGTGACGTGCGCCCGAAGAAAACAGTTCGGCACCAGTTCCTGACGCAACCGATCCAGAAAGCCTGCTAACGGTTCGGGAATGTAGCTGACGAGCGCGAAGGAATTGATCCGATCCCCAACGGAGGGACCTTTGTACATACTCTTAACTCAATGGTACATCCACAGCCGCCGGCTCCGGAACGAACCAGCGCGCTTCCTCGAATCCGATGTATTTGTAGATGCGCAGTTCGCCGCTCTCCAGCTCCAGCAGGTCGCCGACTTGCAATTGTGCATCGGTATCGCGCAGCGCCAACCAAACCGCATACGGGCTGGCGGCCTCCGTCAACGCGCCCTTCTCGTAGTCCTTGGGCTTGGCGACGGTCACGCCGGAAGTATGGGGCGCCCAACGGAATTGTTGCCGCTGGGATTCCTTCAAACGATGAATCTGATAAGCCGGCATGTCAGATCTATTCTCTCTCAAAACAATTCGCAATGGAATGTTTTAATGCCAAGGCATCCGATTCGCCTTGGCCGATCCACTTCTCCGCATTCGCGCGGCTCCAGTAAAGCATTTCGGCGGGGGCGCCGAGCAGCGCGGCGGGCACTACGGTAATCACCTCCACCGAAGACGGCACGACAGCGCGGAACGATGAGATGCGGCGCGCGGCCCCCGCGAATGTCTTGGCGACAAATCCCGGCGCTTCCGGTAGAACATTGATCGCCAGCACTTTGGTGGCGCCCAATTCCGCCGCGGCCCAAACCGGCAATGCCGAAAGCAGCCCGCCGTCCGAACAAAGCCGTCCATCCAGACGCACCTGATCGAAAATTCCAACGATCGCCCCGGTGGCCAGCAAGTGCCGCCACGTCACGTTGCCGCCGGGAACGATACGGGGCTGCAGCGTGAGCAGATCGGTCATCACCAGTGCGTAATCGATCTTCGGCGTATACGATCGATGGATTTCGCGAACCAGGCTTTGCAGCGCTTCCGAATCCAGGACGCCGCCAAAGATCGTGGCGGGCAGCTTCCATCGATAGCGGCTGGCCGGTTCAAGATTCAACCAGCGGTCGATCAATTCGCCGGGTTCGCAACCGCCGGCAATTGCCCAGCCATTCAGCGCTCCGATGGAAGTGCCGACGATCAAGTCGGGCTGGAACACATCGGCTAGCGCTTTCCAGGCGCCGGCTTGATAGGCGCCATACATTCCGCCGCCGGAAAGCACCAGACAATTTGTCGATCGAGGCGGTTCAGTACTTCCCTGGTTCACTGGTGACTAGAAGCCACCGCGCGGGCGGTATCCCGGCCGGGCGCGTACACGATACTTTTTGCCCGCATCGGAAATAATCTCGACGTTGATCTTGCGGAAACCCTCGTTCGCGTTCGTCTGCGGATAGTAGGTGATGGTATAACTGTTACCCAGATCTTCGCGGATGGATTCGAACGCTTCCACCTGTTTCTGCCAGGTCTTCGCGAAATAGGCTTTCCCGCCGGTGCGTGTGGAGATGCGTTTGAAAACCGCGCTGGACATGGGGTCCTTATTTACGTCGTTGGTGGAGATGACGTAAATCGGGATGCCTTCGTCTTCGGCAACGGCGCGCACATCGTCGGGCGCCACCATGCTGGAATTGTCGGGACCGTTCGAGAAAACAATAATCACCTTGCGGCCGGGAACTTTCGCCGCATCGCGCAGGGCCAGCAGCAGGCCGTTGTACAGCGCCGCATCGTCGCCCGCCACGGCTTTGCGAAGACCGAAGATGGCTTCGTTGCGGTCGCGCGTGAGAGGCGCGTCGCGTTTCAGATTCCGGCTGAACGTGTAGACCGCAACGGAATCGGCGCGATCCAGGCCGCGCACGAAATCGGCGATGGCGTCCGAGGCGTACACAAAGCCCTTGTACATATAGTTGCTGGTATCGAAGAGCACAAACACGTTGGTGCCGACAAAAGAATCGCTGCGCAGCTCGCCGGGCTTGCCGTCCACTTCGCCGCCGGTAGCCAGAACCTGATTGAGCGGGCGCGTGCTTCCGTCGTCTAACACCTGCACCGGCGGCTTGTTGCCTTCACCAAAAGTATTGATCTTTTGCGCGATGCCGTCTTCCGTTACGCGGAAATCCGTGTGCTTGAGATTATTGATGTACTTGCCCTTGCTATCGGTCACGGTGAAGCTGAGCACCACCATGTCCACTTTGATACGGAAGGTTGGACGCTCCTGCGCAACAAGCCACAAAGATGCGCCCGATGCCAATACCGCGCCCGCAGTCACGAATGTTTTTTTCAGTAACGTCAAGAAACCCTCCCAAACCCCGGTTCTTGGATTATAAACCTGCGCCCGCCGCCGACGCTTGCTTGCGCGCTTTCTGCCGGACATCCTCGCCTACCAGCCGGAGTGACCGCAATAACGCCGGCCAATCTTCCAGATTTGTAGCGAAGATGCGCTCTACCGTTTCGCGAGTCCAAACCGGCACCAACACGTTCAATTGCGCGGGAGCAAGATGTAACTGATCGGCCAACGCGGCATAGTACAACAGGTTCGATTCCCAGCTCTCCGCCAGAATTCTGCTCGAATAACCCATCAACGTGGGGAACGTGCGCAGCTCCAGAAGCTCGGGCGAATACGAGTTGGCCAGCGTGGGCTTGGGCGTGCCGAAATTGCGCGAGATCAGCTCATACTTCAACTGGTCCGGCGATTCCGACGCCAGACTGCGAATCTCGACGGCCAGTGAACCGTCGCCGGCTTTGCCCGAAGCCATGTAGTCCTTGACAATGGCGAACAACTCCGACGGCATTACGTTTTCGAGCGCCCCCTTCACGTTGCCATCCGCGAGCAATGCGCCGACTTTATCCACGCGGGCGGGCGCGGCGTGCTGCTCCAGCAAGTCCAACACAAATTGACGCCGGTCCGGATTTAGCGCGGCTTCGGCCAGAAGCGTTTCGCCGAAATCCATATGCAAACCCACCCAGTGAAGCTGCACGGGCGTGACTCTCCACCAGCGCTGAATTGTGGCGGAAAGAATCAACTGCGGAACCAGGTCGCCCCAGATCAAGGCCTGTTCGCGTGTCGGAATCAGGAAATTCTGTTCCGCTTCAGCCAACGCATACGGCAAACTCACCAGCGATCCCACCAGCTTGCCGCCGGCGCTGGATGGCCAGCCGCTTCCCAAAACTTCGGTCGTTTTCCAGGTCTGATTGGAGCCCGGAAGACCAATGAAATCGTGGCTGCGAACAAACAACGGATTAGTGTACAGCACCTGCGCGCCGGGCGGCGCATAGTGCACGTAGTTCAACCCCACCAAGGTGTCGCGCAGAAACGGCGCCAATAATCCGCGCACATCGTCCAGCTTCTTGGGATCGGTGGCGGCGCGGTCGATCAGCGCCCGCAGGTTCACCTTGCGTTGCATCTCGATGTGCTTTTCAGACCAGTAGCCGAAGCTCAGCGTGTTCTTTTCCAGGCTGCTTAACGCAGCGCGCGGAAGTTGGATCTCGGCGATGCGGGAAGCCGTTTTGTTGATCAGGGCGGTGTTGACCTTCTCGCCTTTCGCCAGGCTTTCCAGGTGATCCACCAGCTCAAAGATGGTCGAGAGAGAGATCAGCCGCTGCAACTCGAAAATGCGGATCATGTCCTCGACCAGTTGATTGTGCGCATCCGAAGTGTCGGCCTCGCCGGTGCCGGCCAGCAGATCAATCATGCGGTCCTGCGCCGAAACTCCCGCCGGCGATTTGGCAGCCGCCAGCAGCGTCTTCACTCCTTCACGTCCGCCCTCGAAAACATCGCGCTCGTTTTTCACTTTCGCGAAATGGCCGAGGATGGCCGCCAGCGCGCGGTCCGCCTCGCCGGGAACGATGGAGCCCTGGCGCTCGAAAATCTGCCAGAGTCCGATCAGCGCCTGCAAAACACCGGCGGCGTCGGCACGCAAGCCCTGATCGCCGATCTTGTTAACGGCCGTCGCGACATCCAGGAACTGATTGATGGTGGCGTTGGAAATCTCCGGCGCCTCAGCCAGAATCGTGTACTGCGCGCCGAATTGCCGGTGTTCACGCGCCAGCCGGTCGGCCGTTTGGGCATCCAGCGGGACCTTCTTATGCCGATCGATATCGCTCAACGCCATGAAGATTTTCAGCGGCTCGTTCTCTACCGATTTGCGGCACAGGCCGAACAGCGCTTCAATCACGTCGTCGGGATCTTTCCAGCCGGACGCCGCTTTCGTAAGCTTGGAATCGTACTTACCACTGCCCGCCGGGTGTTCAATGAAGAGCGTGCGCCATACATCCAGACTGCCGGGGATGTGAGGTTTGCCGTCCGCATCCAGACGCAGCCGCGTGGTCAGCAACAGCATGTCGGTGTTGGAGCGGAACACCGGACGCGCCGGTCCGGGACTGGTGACGCGTCCGCGAATCGCACTGTAGTAGCGCTTCAGACGTTCCGGATCGGTCAGGTAATTCTGAACGCCGCCATTCGCCCGGCTAAGTGTGATTCTGGAAAGTGCGTCGTAGTAACTGGCCATCCATCCGTCGTCTTTCGCCAGCAGCCGCTCGAAAAATGCGCCGCCGTGGTCCGGCGAAATTCCCACCAGCTCCGCCCAGGCTTTCTCCGTGCGCGCGCCGCCGGGGACAATCGCCCGGCCGTTGCGGACGCGGAACATGCCGCCATAGAAATCCAGCACGTGCGCGTAAGCGCGGATTCTTGGAACGGTGGTCGCCCTGCGCAGTTCGTCGGCGGTCAAGGGGTCGAGTTTCGACAAGCCCAGATACAAACGGCACATGGATGGATCGCCCAGAAACGAATCGATGAACTCCGCGCCCTGCTTATCTTTTGCGGTGATCCAATAATCGGCGCCATAAAGAATCGGCGCCTGGGTGGGTTTGTAGTCGTAAATAAACGGACGATTGGTGCGCAGGCTCTGCTCGAGTTCCGATAGCGGGAAGCCGGAATCGATGGTGAGGAACGCGCGCATGGCGTTCACCGTTTCCAGCACCACTTCGCTTCCGCAGCCGCCGCGCATACGATAACCGAGCACCCGCAGAATTTCGCCGGTCTGCGCCGATTCGCAAGTTTCGATCTTGATTACGCCATCGGCGCCCGCCAACTTCGCGAGCTCGCGCGCCTGCGAAAGATAGCGAATCACCAATTTCAAATACTCGGTCTGCTCCAAAGCTTCGTTGCTGCTGGCCGCTTGGTATCCATTGGTGACGACGTTGCGCGCCAACGCGGACATCAGTTCTTCAGCCGCAAGCTCGGGTGAGAGCGCGGCCATGCGGGAGAACGAGCGCAACGGTCCGGGAATAGCGATGGTCTGCTTAGGGTCCGGACTTTGCGACACTTGCGACAGCGTAAGATCGCGCCCGCCGGCCTGGTTGTATTTGTCCAGATGAGCTTGGGCCGCCGCGCGGTCGCCGGCCATCAGGTCGAGCAATACCAACCTTCGCGCGGCGCGCTGGCGCTGCTCCGCCTGCGCGGCCAGGACGAGTTTTTCATACGCATCGCGCGCGCCCGCGTCGTGGTGACGATCCAGGAATTGCGCGTACGCTTCCAGTCCATCGGCCGAACCGGCTTGCGCGGCTTTTTGCAGGAAATCGCGCGCGCCGGATGCATCTCCCTTGCTTTCCATTTGCCAGGCCCGAACGCTCAAGTCGTCGGCGAGGGCCGCCACGCTTAAACTAAGAACAGAAATAATTAATATTACGAGGGCTTTCATGGGACGTTCCCTTCCCTTTCGCTCTTGGCTAATTAATGTATCACTCTCAAACGTGGCGCGCTTGGAGGAAGTTAGCTTCGCCGCCCGCGGTTGGCTGGGGTAGGATGATGAAGTGAGGATTTGCACCATTTTGCTGGCTGCGGCATGCGTGGCTTCAGCCGCCGAGATCCCCGCCGGAACGCAAGTGCAGATCCGGCTGACCAGCGCAATTAATACGGCCGCCGCAAAAGTAAACCAGCAGTTCGATGCGGTGATTATTGCGCCCGTGGTCGCGGACGATCATATCGTGATTGCCGCCGGAGTTCGCGTTTCAGGCCACATCAAAGAATTGACGCAGGCCGTTAAGCCGGAGGATCAGGCAATTCTGGCGCTGTCGTTCGATCGTCTGGTCGATGCGGCAGGCAAGCAGGCCAGTCTCACCGCGCGGCTCGCGGGCGTCGACAATGCGCGCGAATCGCTGGACGCCGATGGCAAAATTTTAGGCATCGTCGCGGCGAAAACCGGATCGGGAAGGCTGGACCAGGGCATCAATAAGGTTGCGGAAAAGTATCCGGGATTAGCGGACCTGCTGGGTTCGGTCAAGCAATCCGTGGTGAAGGAAGCCGATCCAAATATCGACTATGAGCCTGGAGTCGAAATGACGATCGAGCTTACCAAGCCTCTGCATTGGACTGGCGATTCCGCCGCGCCCAATGTCACCGGAATTGAACCTCAAGCTACATTGCCGGGGATCGTTTTGCGGCAGCCGTTCCGGACCACGGCCGAGAAACCACCCCGGCCCTCCGACGTCACAAACCTTATGTTTATTGGCTCCCAGGCAGAAATCGAGAAAGCGTTTCGAGAGGCGGGCTGGTCGAGCGCGGAGCAATTGAGCGCAAAATCGAAGCTCGAAACATTTCGCGCGATGACGGAGATGCGCGGGTACAAAGAAGGTCCGATGTCGATCTTGATTTTGGAGGGACGCCCGCCCGATTTAGTTTTTCAAAAAACGAACAACACTTACAACGCGCGCCACCACCTGCGCATCTGGCATCGGCCGGGCGCATTCAACGGCAAGGAAATCTGGGTGTGCGCGGCGACGCACGACATCGGGATCGATTACTCGGAGCAAAACCACACGTTTATACATAAGGTGGACACGCAGATCGATCGCGAGCGGGCAAAAGTGGTGAACGACCTGCTCTTCACCGGCTTCGTGCGCGGACTCTCGCTGGTGGAACGTCCGGACGTCCCCACGAATCTCTTCAACGCGACCGGAGATGCGCTGGAGACCGATGGCCGAATGGCTGTGCTAAGTTTCTAATCGCCGCCAGCCGCGTACCATGAGCGAACAACCCAAGGTATACAAATACTACGACCTGCTCGCCAGCATCTTCATCGTGGTTCTGCTGATTTCGAATCTTATCGGCCAGAAGATTTGCGCATTCGGACCGTTCCGGACCAGCGCGGCGCAGTTGCTCTTTCCGATCACTTACATTTTTGGCGACATTTTTACCGAGGTGTACGGGTACGGCGGGTCCCGGCGAATTATTTGGATCGGATTTTTGGCGTCGGGACTGATGGCCGCCATGGGTGTGATGGCGGTGGCGCTGCCGCCGGCGCCCGAGTGGGAGAATCAGCAGGCCTTCGCGACCGTTTTTGGAATTGTGCCGAGAATGGTGTTGGCCAGCCTGATCGCTTATTGGTGCGGCGAGTTCGCCAATTCTTTTACGATGGCGAAGATGAAGATTCTCACCAAGGGCCGCCATTTGTGGACGCGGACAGTTGCGTCCACAGTGATTGGCCAGGCCGTGGATACAGTGGTTCTGATGATTATCGCGTTCGGCGGTCAACGCAACGCCGGGCTAATTCTAAGGCTGATTATCTCGGCTTATTTATTCAAAGTTGCCTATGAAGTGCTTGCCACACCGCTCACGTACGCGATCGTGAATTTCCTGAAGCGCACGGAGGGCGTGGACAAGTACGACTACAATACCCGCTTCACTCCATTCGCGACGGAGATGTAGGGCAGGTTGGCACCCTGCCGCCGAGTGAAAATCGGCTTGTAGTTGAGAAGCTTTACCGGACAAGCCGATTTTCAATCGGCGGCAGATTACCAATCTGCCCTACAAAACCATCCCTGGCGGCTGGCGGATCTCCATGCAGCCCTTGCCCGTCGGCAACATTTTTCCGGGATTCAGGCGGCACGTAGGATCGAATAGCGACTTGAACCGGCGGATCATTTCCAGGCTATCGTCATTGAATTGTTCGCCGATCAATTCCATCTTTTCCATTCCCACGCCGTGCTCGCCGGTAATCGATCCGCCCTCGGCGATACAAAATCGCAGGATGTCGTCGCCCGCCGCTTTAGCGCGCTCCAGTTCACCGGGCTTGCGCGCATCAAACAGAATGATGGGATGCATGTTGCCGTCGCCGGCGTGAAAAATGTTGCTGATGGTGAGGCCGTACTTTTCGGAAACCAGTTTGATGTGCCGCAATGTGGGAGCGACCTTGGTGCGCGGCGCCACGCCATCCTGCACGTAATATGACGGACTCACGCGGCCGACCGCGCCAAATGCGTTCTTCCGGCCTTTCCAAAGCAACTCGCGCTCAGCGGCCGATCGCGCGATCCGTACCTCGCGCGCGCGACTAACCTGGCACGCTTCCTCAATATCGACGGCTTGTTCTTCCACCGCTTCGCGCAAGCCTTCCAGCTCGATGAGCAGCACCGCCGCCGCATCTTTCGGATAGCCGGCCTGGGTGGCTTCCTCCACCATGCGCAGCATCACACCGTCGAGCATTTCGATCGCGGCGGGCGTTATGGCGCGCGCGGTAATTTCAGCCACCGAGTCGGCGCAATCGTCCACCGTGTCGTAAATCGCAAGGATGGTTTTCACCACTTCGGGCCGGCGCATCAGTCGCACCGTGATTTTCGTCACCAGCGCCATGGTGCCTTCGGACCCGGTCAGAAGGCCGGTAAGATCGTAGCCGGGCATGTCCGGCGCACGTCCGCCCGTCGCGATCGCGGAGCCGTCGGGAAGCACGGCTTCAAGCCCCAGTACGTGGTTGGTGGTGACTCCGTAGGCCAGCGTGTGTGGGCCGCCGGCGTTCTCCGCCACGTTGCCGCCGATGGTGCAAGCCCGCTGGCTGGAGGGATCCGGCGCGTAGAAATAACCTTGCTGTTCGGCCGCCTGCGTGATGTCAAGGTTGACTACGCCCGGCTCGAGCACCGCGCGCTCATCGTCGAAATTCATTTCCAGAATGCGATTCATGCGCGCGAAGGAAATGACGATGCCGCCCGCCCGGGGGATGGCGCCGCCGCTCAGCCCGGTGCCCGCGCCCCGGCCTACGATCGGGATTTTTTGATCGTTCGCAATGCGGACAATCGCGGCGACGTCGTCCGCGGATTTCGGGAAGACCACGAGATCCGGCCGCGCCTTGTCGACGCTGCCGTCGTATTCATATAGCGTGAGGTCCTCGGAGCGATGCAGGTAGCCGCGCGGGCCGAGCAAGCGGTCGACGGACTTGAGGGTGGCGGCTGGGATCATCCCTACAGCAACGATCGTACTAAGCCTACAATTTCAGGATCGGTCCAAAGCTTCGCCACCCCATCCTGCTCTGGCAACCCGACAAATTTGCGCACCACCTTGCCGTTGCGGTCGATGATGTAGCTTTCGGGAACCTTGTAAGTACCGTACTTGTAGCTGACGTTCTCTTCCGGATCGCGCACCGTCGGGAAGACGACCTTGAAGTTCTTGAGCATCGCATGGTAATTCTTTTCGTTGCGATCCACGCTGACTCCCAATACCACCACGCCCTCCGCTGCAAACATTTTCTGGAACTCGTTGAGCGACGGCATCTCCTGAACGCAGGGCGGGCACCAGCTTGCCCAGAAATTCAACACCAGCACCTTGCCGCCGAAATTGGTGGGCGTGATCCGCTTGCCGTTATCGGTGGTGAGATTGAAATCCGGCGCGGTATCGCCCGCCACCACGATATGCTCCTGCATCGTGTACACGATGACGATGGCGAGCGCCACCATCAAAACTGCGATGGCGGCCTTAATGTACCGGTCGATGTTCGATTGAGTCATCTCAACTATAATTTTAGAGTATCTTATCCGCAGTCCGCCGCATCACATTAGTGGATCATGCTGATTACTCGAAGAGCGGAATTTTCGTCGTCGCACGTCTGTGCGCAGCCTTCGCTCAGCGCGGAGCAGAATCGAGAGCTGTACGGCGCGGCGTCGAATCCGAACGGCCATGGCCACAACTACGTCCTGGAAGTGACGCTGGAGGGCGAGCCGGATCCTGTGACGGGCATGGTCTTCGACCTGAAAGTTTTGAAAGAGATCGTCAACAAGACCGTGGTGGAGCCGATGGACCATCGGTTCCTGAATTACGAAGTGCCGCCCTTCGATCGGATTGTGCCCACGGCGGAGAATCTGGCGGCCGAGATCTGGAAACGCCTGGAACCGCATTTCGCCGGCGATCGCGCCAGATTGCACAACGTGCGGTTGTTCGAGACCGAGGACTTGTACGTGGACTACGCCGGTGACCGCACATGACGCGTCTGACGCGGCGGTACAAATTCGCGGCTTCTCACAGGCTGCATTCCGGCCGGTTTTCGGAGGAAGAGAATCGCGAGCTGTACGGAAAATGCAACAACCCCCACGGGCATGGGCACGACTATGTTCTGGATGTAAGCGTCAGCGGTCCGGTGGATGCCGCGAGCGGACAGGTGGTGAACATACAAATCCTGGACCGGCTGGTGGCCGGGCAGATCCTGCGCGATTTCGATCACAAGTATTTGAACGCCGACGTGTGCGAGTTCGGCGAAACGATTCCAACCTCGGAAAATATTATTCGTGTGATGGAAAATCGCCTGCGGGCGCATTGGCGCCACGCGTTTGCCGGCGAGTGGCCGCGTCTCGAAAAAATACGGCTGCGCGAGACCCGGCGAAATGCATTTGAGTTAGTGAGTTGAACGGATGAAGAAAACCGACGCGCGCGTGAAGGTGCTGCAACCCAAGCAGGACCAAGAGTCCATTGCATCGCTGATGAACAAGATTTTGCTGCACATCGGCGAGGATACGGACCGGGAAGGTTTGGTGCACACGCCGGAGCGCGCCGAGAAGGCGCTGCGCTTTCTGACCAGCGGGTATGAAACGGACGTCGAGAGCATTGTCAACGGCGCCCTGTTCCATGAAAGATGCGACGAGATGGTGGTGGTGAAAGACATTGAGTTCTTCAGTATGTGCGAACATCATCTGCTTCCGTTTTTCGGCAAGATGCACGTTGCATATTTGCCCAAGGACAAGCTCATCGGGTTGAGCAAAATTCCGCGCGTGGTGGACATGTTTGCGCGGCGCTTGCAGTTGCAGGAACGGCTGACGCTGCAGGTGGCCAGGACCTTGCGGACGGTGCTGGCGCCTCGCGGAGTTGGCGTGATATGCGAAGCGCGGCATTTCTGCATGATGATGCGGGGTGTTGAAAAGCAGCAATCCGGTACGGTGACTAGCGCGATGTTGGGAGCTTTTCGGAACCGGAAGGACACGCGCGATGAGTTTTTGTCGCTGGTGTCGCACAAAAATCATCCGTTCTATTAGTCAATCCACCAACACCCGCCGCCCCTCGATTCGCCAGCCTCCCGCCAGCACAATCCCGATCGCTTCGCTGTAAATCCGGTGCTCTTCTTTGAGAATCCGCGCCGCCAGCGTCTCGGCGGTATCGCCGGGCAACACCGGCCCCGCCGACTGCAAAACGATGGGTCCCGCATCCAAATGTTCATCCACGAAGTGCACCGTGCAGCCGCTGATCTTCACGCCGTGCTCCAACGCTTGCCGCTGAGCGTCCAGGCCCGGAAACGCCGGCAATAGCGACGGATGGATGTTCAGGATCCGCATAGGAAATTCGCGGCAGAACTCGGCCGTGAGCAACCGCATGAAGCCCGCCAGGCAAATCAGCTCGACGCCGCGGCTCTTCAGTTCCGCGATCAGTTGCCGGTCGTAGACCTCGCGCGCGACGCCTTTCGAGGGAATGGACACCGCCGCGAAGCTCCGCTCTCTCGCGATCTCCAGGCCGCGCGCCTCCGGGCGATTCGAAATCACAACGGCGATTTCGGCGTCCAACCGTCCGGCCGCAATCGAATCCGCGATCGCTTCAAAGTTCGACCCTCGTCCGGAAAGCAGAATGCCCAGCCGCTTCAATGCCGCGCACCCACGTAAACTACCCGCGCGCCCTTCGATTCCACGACCGCGCCGATTTCAAAGCAGGCTTCACCCAAACCCGCCAAAATCCCGCGAGCCTTCCCCAGGTTGCGCTTCGAAACCACCAGGATCATTCCAATCCCAAGGTTGAACGTTCGCCGGTAATCGGCGATGCCGATATTCCCGAT
>DATDHK010000603.1:0-6531 GCA_036521635.1 Bryobacteraceae bacterium
TGTGGATGGATTTACCCTTCCCGACTACAATCTCGATGCGGATCGGGGCTACGGGTGGCCCGCGTGGGATGTGACGCCAAAGCCGACCAGGGTGAGTGTCGGCAATCCCCTGGATCCAACCAATCCGGCGAATAGCGGAGGCGTTGCAACTGTCAATGCGGTAAAGACCCCAGACTGAGAAGGAGAAGCGAATGTCAACCAGCCCACCATACGATGGACTCCCGACTCCAAACCCGCAATCGGGATTTGTAAGGCCAGGGGAAAAATTACGCTTCGTTCAGAAGTTGCAGGCTAGCGAAATCAACTGGCCTCTTTCGCCCCTGCGCGAACCCTGTGAAGATCCAAGACGGCCCGCGCTCACACCTTTTTTGGTGATCCCAGCCAAGTCCGGCGACGTGGGGGCACGGCCCCTGCTCCCGGATCAACCGGTATTGTTCAACGCCAGCGTCCAAATTCTGGATAAAGACGATAAACCGGTATTCAATCCGAAGGCCGTTACGCCTGCTATGCCTTTTTACACGTTAACTTGCCAGGTTGCCAATCTCGGGAGCCTGGGTGCATTCGGGGGCATAATGGAGTTTTATGTAGATAAAGCCGCGACGTTCGATAACGTAGGAACGGGCCTCAAACCTCATGTAGTAGGATACGCGGGGTTCTCCGTCAGTCCGGGTGAAACCAAGACCGTGAAGTGCGGAAATAAGTGGAAGCCAACGACGGATCTTGAAGCCGCCGGTACCACGCTGGTACACGCCTACGATGCCTTTAGCGACCGGATGACCAATCGCTTTAACGCGCTTACAGACCGGCATGTTGGCCGCCGCGATAATATAGATGGCCAATGGGAAGGCAAAGAGTCCGTCACCAGCCAAATTCTGGTCCTTCCCGGTGGGACCAGCCCAACGCCTGCAGTGCGCCCGATCCGTATAGTGATAAAGCAGGACAAAGTCGAGGTGTATTATGCGGATAAAGCAGGTGCTTTCGCTGCGGCGTTTGACAACGCAGTGTTGACCATTGTCAAGGGGCTGGCACAGTTCAGCACCAAAGACGGAGATGCATCATTTCGTCGTACCTGGACTCTCACCCTTACTCCGGGGGGGCTGGGCTTCATGTGGGACCGTCGGCCTCCGGACGGCGGTATTCCGGGCCTCCCCAGTATGTTCGACAGTCAGATGTTGGTTGGTAGCGGCACGCTGCCGCGTAAGTGAAAAGGACGTACGGGATCTACAATAATGAATTGGAACCCGTCTCTCACTACTACTACTCCCACCGCCTCAAACTACAATTTTGGGACTGGGGACAAGAGGGCAAGCCCGCCCTCCTGCTGGTCCACGGCGGACTGGACCACGCCCGCAACTGGGACTGGGTCGCTCGCGCGCTGCGGGAACATTTTCACGTCTACGCCATGGACCTGCGCGGCCATGGCAACAGCGAGTGGGCTCCAGGCGCGCTCTATAGCATCGCGGAACACCTGCTCGATCTCTCGGCGCTCGCCGACGTGATTGACGATTTTCCGATTTATCTGGTGGGTCATTCCCTCGGCGGTATCCTCACGTTGCTCTATTCCGGTATTTATCCGGATCGTGTGCGCAAGGCAGTCGCGATCGAAGGCATGGGGCTGCCCGCCACACATCGCATCCACAAACCGGCGCCGGAACGAATGCGGACATGGATCGAGGGCGTGCGGCAGACGGAGCGCCGCGAGCCGCACAGTTATCCCAACATCGAGAGTGCGGTGGCGCGAATGAAGGAAGCCAATCCGCATCTGTCCGACGAAGTTGCCAGGCACCTCACGGTTCATGGCACCAATTGGAACGCCGACGGATCGTTGATTTGGAAATTCGATAACTACGCGCGAAACTTTCCGCCTTATGGCCAGAACCTCGACGACCTGCGCTCTATTCTGATGGAGATTATTTGCCCGGTGCTGCTCTTCTGGGGCATGGAAAGTTGGGCGCCGGATCCGGAAGCGGACGGGCGGGCAAAAGCGATCAAGAATTACCGGCTGGTGCGAGTGCCGCGCGCGGGGCATTGGGTGCACCATGACCGGCTCGACATCTTTCTGGAAGAAACCACGCGTTTCCTGACCGAAGAGTAATGTGCTCCAATATGAATAGGGAGCTGACTATGCGAAGCCTATTCTGGTTCCTAACCCTATCCTTAGTCGTGATTTCAATTTGTTCCGCGGCGGACTTTACCGCCGGAATGGACGCGTATAAGAAAGGCGACTACGTAACCGCAGCGAAAGAATGGCGTCCTCTAGCCGAACAGGGCGATGCCGGCGATCAATTCAACCTCGGGCTGCTTTATCTTGACGGCCGAGGCGTGCCCCTGGATTTGGAACAGGCGGTAAAGTGGTTCACCCGATCCGCGGAGCAGGATTATGAGAAAGCCCAATTGAACCTGGGGGCCATGTACGGCGCGGGCAACGGCGTGAAGCGCGACTACGTGCAAGCCTACAAGTGGCTGAACATCTGCGCTTCAAAAGGCAACGCCAAGTGCGCCGCCCAACGCGATCTGGTTGCCAAGAAACTCAGTGCGTCCAAGCTGAGCAGCGCTCAGCATCTTGCCAGTGCGTGGGCGCCAAAGAAGGAATCCGCTAAAACACCATAGCGCGCCGCTACCTGTATTTCTTCGATCCCCGGCCGAACAGGCTGAGACTGACGAGAAACACTGCCAACGCGCCGGCTGTGAGCCAAACATCGAACTTAAATTGGCCGGCGCCGGCGAACGAATAGCTTGACAGGAAAAATCCGCGGAACATCATAACGAAAACGAACAGGGCCCAAAGCGGAAAGAGCCAGCGCAGTTTGCCGGTTATTGCCAGCAGCACGCACACGATTCCAAGTACGCCGAGAATGGTCACTGCCCGGGTCAGCGCCGCGCCTTCCCACGGCAACATTGGCAGCTTCAAATTGTTCCGGCCGCTGGCCGCTCCAGTAATGCCTAAGCCCAGCAGGAACAGACACAACGCGAAATGATAGATGTATCCACAGACGCGCAACAGCAAGAGCAAGGCGTTCCGCAAACGTCCTCCCAACCAAGAACGATTTGACATTGTAGCAGGCGGAGGACTCAAATCCAAAAAATGCCGCCAAGCGGTGCGATAGGGTTACGTTGTCGCTCCGTGGCTCTTTCCGCTTGCGAGTCCGGCCGCAATCGCGTTGGCGTATTGCGCCGCCGTGTAGCCGGCCTTGACGATGTTCTCGTATTGCCAAATGAATCCGCCATCCAGGCCATGATACGAAGATTCCAGTTGACTCAAATTACTCTGCACGGCGCTCGGCGTAGATCGCGCCTGAACGTTGAATCCGGGAACCAGGAACGCTTCCGGATGGGGAACCAGGCCCTTCAGATAGGTCACCCACTGGCCGTAGTCGGCGCCACCGTACAACTGCAGGTTCCACCACGAAAATCCGGCCGAGCCGCCGGTGTTGGTTTGCTTGAGCACCTTCGTCCAGAACTTGTGTTCCTGGTATGGCGCCGCCGTCACCATCATGCCGAGACCGTTCGCCCATTGCGTCAAATCGACGAGCAGCCCGGTGAATTGTTCGTAGTCCTGCTCAAGGTCCCAGTCGAGTCCGTCGATGTTGGTCATGGCCTGCACGCCGGCAATCGTCTTTTTGAATAGCGCCAGATTAGTTTTGATTCCCTGGAAATCCGATCCGAACGGACCGAAACTCAAGAGCGCCTTTTTGACGCTGCCGCCAAGTTTGAGAGCGGTGGGGATTACTTTGAGGGCCTGAATCACCGTGTCCAGCGGCGAGTTGTTGTAGTAGATGCCGCCATCGGAATGGACATGCCACTGACCCAGCAATACGGTCCCAAACCCGGAGCCGTTGATGTTGGATGCGGCGGCGGCCATCGCATCGATCTGCTGTTGATTCGGATTCTCGACATCGAATGTGTTTTGCGAGTAGAGGCTGATTTTCAAAGGATCTGCTGGCATGGCTAATTCTCCTTTTGTCAAGGCAGGGTGGGCAAGGCTGCGCAGCCGGCCGGCGCGGGCCGCGAGCTAACGCGATTTTGGCGCGTTAATGTGCCCTTTCTCCTGATTTAGTTTATGCCCATTTCACCTCCAGTGGCACGCACCACCCACAGACCGCGCACCTCCTGTTACCCTGAAATTTACATGAGCGAGAGCATTACAGTAACTCTGCCCGATGGCAGCAGCAAGGCGGTTCCGCAGGGTAGCCGGCCTTTAGATATTGCCAAGTCGATCGGTCCGCGCCTGGCTGACGACGCGGTGGTCGCGCGCGTCAACGGGCAGTTATACGACCTGATGCGGCCGTTCGAGGGCGATGCAAAACTTGAGATTCTTACGTCCAAGAATCCGGAGGCGCTGGAGGTTTACCGGCACTCCACCGCGCATCTGCTGGCCGCCGCGGTGCTTGAATTATTTCCGGAGACGAAGCTCGGAATCGGGCCGCCAACCGACGGCGGATTCTATTACGATTTCCAGCGCGAGACGCCGTTCACGCCGGAAGATCTGGAAAAGATCGAAGGCCGCATGTGGGATTTGCAGGCCAAGGACCTGGCATTCGAGCGCAAGCTAACCAGGAAATCCGAGGGGTTGGAAAAATATGCCGGCGACTGGATGAAGAACGAATTGATCCGCGAAAAGGCGGACGAGATTTTTTCCGAATACACGCTCGGACCAAATTTTATCGACTTCTGCCGTGGTCCGCACGTGCCGGCGACATCGCGCATCAAGGCTTTCAAGCTGCTCTCCGTCGCTGGCGCCTATTGGAAAGGCGACGAAAAAAATCCGAAGCTGCAGCGTATCTACGGCACGGCGTTTTTCTCCAAGAAGGACCTGGAGGCGCACCTTCAGCGCATCGAGGAAGCCAAGAAGCGCGATCATCGCAAGCTGGGCCAGGAGCTGGACCTGTTCAGCATTCAGGAGCTGGCCGGCCCCGGTTTGATTTTCTTTCACCCGAAAGGTGGCATCGTTCGCAAGATCATCGAAGACTGGATGCGCGATCAATATCTGGCGCGAGGCTACGCGCTGGTCTACACACCGCACGTCATGCGGCGCGAATTGTGGAAGACGTCCGGGCATGCCAATTTTTACAGCGACAACATGTTCAAGCCCATGGAGCTGGACGACGCGGAATACCAGCTCAAGCCGATGAATTGTCCCGGCCACATTCTGATTTATGCGGACAAGCCGCACAGCTATCGCGATCTGCCGGTGCGGCTGGGCGAACTGGGCACGGTGTATCGTTACGAGCGGTCGGGAGTGATGCATGGGCTACTGCGGGTCCGCGGATTTACGCAGGACGATGCCCATATTTTTTGCACGCCCGATCAGATTGAAGACGAGATCGTCAACTGCCTTCAATTCGCCACCGACGTGTTGAGCACCTTCGGCTTCGATGACTATGAAGCCGAGCTTTCCACCTGGGACGGCGGCGCCAGCGGGAAATACGACGGCTCGGCCGATCAATGGCAGCTTGCCGAAAATGCCCTTAGCCGCGCGGCGGAGCGGCTCAAAATCAAAGTGAAGGTGATGCCCGACGAGGCTGCTTTCTACGGGCCGAAAATCGACATGAAACTGGTGGACGCCATCGGACGGTTGTGGCAGCTTTCCACCATACAGTTCGATTTCACTTTGCCGCGGCGATTCAATCTGGAATACATCGCCGACGATGGCAGGAAGCACCAGCCGCTGATGGTGCATCGGGCGTTGTACGGTTCCATCGAACGATTCTTTGGAATTTTGCTGGAGCATTACGCCGGCGCTTTTCCGGTGTGGCTGGCTCCCATTCAAGCCATCGTGCTGCCGATTACCGATCGCCAGACCGAGTTCGCGCAAAAGATCAAGGATGACCTGACGGCGGAAGGGCTGCGCGTCACGGTGGACGACCGCAAGGAAAAAGTAAATCTCAAGATTCGCGATGCACAGTTGCAGAAGATTCCGTACATGCTGGTGGTGGGCGACCGCGAAGCGGAGAGCGGCAGCGTTTCGGTGCGCAACCGGAAACACGGCGATCAGGGGGCGCAAAAGATCGATGAGTTCCTGGCCGGAATCCGGAAACTGATCGAGACCAAAGCCCGGAACGAGTAGTGTCCGCCCTGGCGATCGTTGCGGCCTGTCTGCTGGCTGGATCGCTGATTTATTGCGTTCTGATTGTGCTGGCGGCGCGCAGCTACCTTGCGCAGAGAATTCCGGCGGGCAATCATCCGGCGCCGATCAGCGTGCTGAAGCCTTTATCCGGCATCGACGAGGGTCTCGAAACAAACCTGCGCAGCTTCTTCGAGCAGGATCATCCGGAGTACGAAATTCTGTTCGCCGTGCGCGAGGTTGACGATCCGGCGGCCGGGATTGTGGCGGTATTGCGGAAGGAATTTCCTTCCCGCGCGGCGCGATTGATCGTTACCGGAGAGCCTCCGTATGCGAACGCAAAGGTCTTCAGCCTGGACTGCATGCTGGCCGAGGCGCGCCACGACCTGTTGGTGATGAGCGACAGCGACATCCGCGTGCGGCCGGATTTCCTGCGCGGCGTAGCGACTGAATTCGCGGCTGGATTG
>DATDHK010000604.1:0-6991 GCA_036521635.1 Bryobacteraceae bacterium
GGGACCAGGTGCAGGTCCGGCATGAGCCGGGGCGCTGTGACTCCATCGCCGAGATCCTCTCCGTCAGCGGAATCGCGATCCAGTTCCAAGCCCTTGATGCTCGAACCGAGCGTCCACAGACCTGTTGCCATGGCTTTGGGAGAAAGGGCCCAGATATCCTGCCCATCCTTTTGCAGAACGCTGCCGAGTATCCCCGGTAAGACGATAATTACATCATTCATGGGCTGCACGTTACCAGAGACCTCCCGTGGAAAAATGAGTATAACACCGGTCAGGATAACGCCCAATCCGCCGATTCGCCGAGGCAAATTGGCCGATTGTCCTCATTGTCCCCGAGTGCGGAATTCCATTTTCTACGGAAGCGCGAACAGAAACATCGTCGGCGCGCCCGGATTCTTATCCGTCCAAAACCGCGACGGGCGCCCGGACATCGCCGCCACATATTGCTTGCCGCCCAGTTCGTACGTCACAATTCCCGCGCCGATGGGCCCGCCGGTGTTGAAGCGGTAGAGCACATCGCCTGAGCGGGCATCGAGCGCGATGAAGCTGCCCGTTAGCTCACCGCCGAAAACCAAGCCGCCCGCCGTGGTGGTCACGGCCCCGACTACCGGCCGTGGCGACCGGTATTTCCAACGCACGGCGCCGGTGGACGCATCGACGGCCGTGATCCATCCCTGCGAAGTTGGGTCGGACTGAACAGTGCCGCCCATGTAGATCCGGCCAGGGCTGTGACTGACCTTTTCAGCCGATTTGAACGTCGCACACCAATCCACCGCGCCGACGTACAGCATATTCGTTCCCGGATTAAATGCCGGGCCGTTCCATTCCACGCCGCCCAACACGCCCGGGCAGGCGTGAACGCCCTTGGTGGTGACCGGCGTTTCGCTATTTTCCACCGTAGTGATCGCGGCCTTGTGAATTATCTCGCGCGAATTGCGGTCCACCGTGCGAAGCACGCCGTCCTTGCCGGAAGTGGCGACCAAGTTGGACATGTGCCCTTGAATCGACGCCGTGAATAGCGGGCTGACCTGGGTCAGATCGTAATCGTGCGAATCGTTGGCCACCATTTGTTTATGCCAGAGCAGCTTTCCGGTGCGGACATCGAGCACGACCATCGAATTGGTATACAGGTTGTCGCCGGGCCGTTGGTCCCCGGGCAGATCCGGCGCCGGATTGGTTACCGCAACGTACAGTTCGCCCTTGGCCGGGTCGAGCGTGAACGGAGTCCAAACCGAGCCGCCTCCCAACGGAATATTATTCGGATTGCCCCAGCTCTTGTTTCCTTTTTCCTTCGCGCCCGGAACGGTTTCGAATCGCCAGACGGGCGTGCCGTCGGAAAAGCGGAACGCGCCCACCCATCCCGAGATACCGTTCTCGCTGCCCGCCGGACCAATCAGAATCAGGTCCTCAAAAATGAGCGGCGACATGGTGAACGTTTCACCCAGGCTGGTGTCGGCGGCGCGGCGTGCCCAGATTAATTCGCCGGTCTCGGCATTCAGCTCGAGCAGATAGCCGTCGGACGTGCCGCGTACGAGTCTGCCTTCCTTGATGGCTACGCCGCGGTTATTGAGCCAAACATCCTGTCCCAGCGGCTGCCAAGTATGGCGCCATTTCGGACTACAGTTCGCCGCGTCCACCGCGATGGTCGAGTGCGGCGTGGTCACGTACATCGTCCCTTGGTACACAATTGGTCCGGTCTGGAAATTCTCGTTGTCGCCGATCTGGAATGCGCAGACGACCTGCAGCCGTCCAACATTCGCCGCGTTGATCTGGTCCGCGGCGACGTATCGCGCGCCCGCATAATCGTGGGTGTGATAAAGCCAGTCGCGCTTCGACTTGGCCGCGTCGTTCAATTCCGATTGCGTGGGCCCGGCGCGCTCCGAGACCGGCTTGGCATTACCGGAGATAAATTCCGCGCCCTGCCGGCCTGTGACCGCCAGCGCATCGGCGCGCATCATCGTTGTTTTGAGCGCGGGTGAATCCACCAGCAACGGCGATCCACCGGGCGCGTAGCCGTTGCGCATCAGGATGTACGCAAAAATGGCGGCGTGCTGTTGCGGGGTGATCGACGCCGATTTTCCCGGCGGCATCATGGCGCTCTGGATTGCCAGAACCTCGCCCACCGGCCGCGCGGCCCAGCGGCGCGCGAAGGCCGGGCCGGACAATGGCGGACCCGATTCACCGGTCAATTCCCGGCCGTGACAAGTGGCGCAGGCATTTGCCGCGTATAGCGCGCGGCCCTGCTCTGCCTGGTCGCGGGTGAACAAGCCGGTTTCTCCAGATTGCTGGGCGAGTAGTGTGGATGCGAGAGCGACTGCCGGGAAGATGAGTTTCATCGGATTGTGTGTAGTATACGACGAACACAAGGAATACGAGGAACACCGTGGCGATGATGAAACTGGACGGGTGTTCATCGGAACCTCGCATTTGCTTTTCCGTTCATGCTACGCGATTATTACCAAGACAGGCACGGAGGTGTGAGGGAAATGTCGGTGCTGCCGTTTTTGGATTGGATCGCCAGCAGCGCGGTGGCGAAAGTTATCAATGGACCGGAATGGGCTTTCCCGGTGGTCCAGTCGTTTCATTTCCTCGGCTTCGCTTTCCTGATAGGAACCATCGCCATCGTTGACCTGCGTTTGCTGGGCGGAGGCATGCGGCGCCAGTCGCCGGCCGAACTGGCGAAGGATCTCAAGCCCTGGACATTGATCGGCCTGGTTTTGATGTTGACTACCGGCCCGGTCATGTTTTCAGCCGACCCCAGAGTGTACTACTTCAATCCGTCTTTCCGGTTCAAGATTACGTGTTTGCTGATCGCGATTTTTTATCACTTCACGATTCATCGCTGGGCCATCCGGCCGCAGGCCGCGCCTATTGTCGGCAAATTGGCCGCCGTGGTATCGCTGGCGCTCTGGACGGCGGTGGTCGCGGCCGGCCGCTTTATCGCGTTCGTCTAAAATTATGTCTCTTATCTCGATTTGCGAATCGATCCAAGTCACGGATCTCAGCATCGCCATCCGCGAGGGCGCGTTGTATTACCCGATCATTGGCGGCATCCATCTTTTAGCGATCGCGCTTTTTGGCGGAATGGTGCTGGCCGCGGATGTGCGTCTGCTGGGTTGGGGAATGAAAAGCTCCACGGTCGCGGACGTGGTGGGGCAGCTTCGCGCGTGGAAGCGGTTTGGCTTCGTGGTGGTGGTGGCCAGCGGGGTGCTGCTGGGGTGGGCGGAGCCGTTGAAGCTTTACCACAGCAAATCGTTTTGGATCAAGATGGCGCTTTTTCTGCTGGTCGGCGTGCACGCGCTGGTTTTTCGCAAGGCGGTGTACGGCAATCCGGAGAGGCTGGACGAAGCGGCTTCGATGCCGGGGGTGGCGAGACTGGCGGCGGTGTTGTCGGTGATCTTGTGGGCGGGGCTGGTTTTCTCGGGGCGTTTGATTGCGTTCGATGAGTAGAGCGAAGGCCGACGAGGGCGTCGGCTGCGGACCAGGGGGTCCGCCTTACAAGGCGCTACCGACCGGACGGTCCAATAAAAGGAATGCTAGAATAAATTTCTCGTATCATAGCTTGAAGGTGGCTTGAAGGTGCCGATCTAATGTCTCAGAAGGTGATGAAGATAGTTATCGCGCTCGCCATCGCGGCGATGCCCATTCTCGCGCAGACGCCAACGTATCGCGCACCGCGCGCGGACGGCGGCCATCCCGACCTCAACGGGATCTGGCAGGCGCTCAACGAAGCCAACTACGACCTGGAAGGGCATGCCGCGCGGTCTGCCATGGCGCTCAGGCCTGGACCCTACGGTCCGGTGCCGGCCGCGGCCGTCGTCGCGTTGGGAGCCGTCGGGTCCGTGCCTCCCAGCCTCGGCGTAGTGGAGGGCGGTGAGATCCCGTATAAACCGGAGGCGCTGGCCAAGAAGCAAGCAAACCAAAAGAACTGGTTAACTTCCGATCCGGAAATCAAGTGCTATCTGCCGGGAGTCCCGCGCGCGAACTACATGCCTCAGCCATTCAGGATTTTTCAAAACGCGCGCCAGATCTTCTTCGCCTATCAGTACGCAGGCGCGGTGCGAAATATCTTTTTGAAGGATCCCGGGCCGGCTCCGGTGGATTCCTGGATGGGACAATCCGTGGGCCGCTGGGAGGGAGAGACTCTGGTGGTCGACGTGACCGGGATGAACGATCAAACCTGGTTCGACCGGGCCGGGAATTTTCACAGCGACGCGCTGCACGTGGTCGAGCGTTATACCCGCACCAGTCCGGACGTGATCTCTTACGAAGCGACGATCGAAGATCCCAACGTTTTCACGCGCCCCTGGAAGATCAGCATGCCGCTCTACCGGCGTCAGGAAAAGAACGCGCAGATCCTGGAATTCAAGTGCGTGGAATTCGTGGAAGAATTGTTGTATGGCGGTTTTCGCAAGAAGCCGCTGAGCCCATAATGGGAGGTAACAATATGTGGAAGACATTGACGGGCGCGTTGGCCGTGGCGTTCGTGCTGACGGCTCAGACGCCGAAGCCCGCGGCCAAGACTTACAACCCGCCGCGCATGGCCGACGGCCATCCGGACCTGCAAGGCACTTACGATCTGGCCACGCTGACGCCGATGGAACGGCGCTCGGGCTCTAACCTGGTGCTCACCAAAGAGGAAGCGCTGAAGCTGGAAACTGCAAGCGCCGCGACGAGGGAGAAGCTGGATCAACCTATCCAAGCCGACCGGACTGCGCCGCCGAAGGGCGGCGACGGATCGCTGGGCGCCGCGGGCAACGTGGGCGGTTACAATTCAGGCTGGCTCGATCCGGGTTCCGCGTACACCGTCGTGAATGGAGAAAAGCGGGCGTCGTTGCTCGTCGATCCTTCGGATGGCCGCGTGCCCGCGCTCACCGCGGCGGCGTCGCAAAGAGGGTCCAGGTTCAACGCGAGGCCCACGTCGGACGCGCAGGAAAACAACGATCCGGGACTCGAAAGAGCGCCAGGGGCTTACGACGATCCGGAACGCCGTCCGCTGGGCGAGCGCTGCCTGCTTGGTTTCGCTTCCACGTCGGGACCGCCGGCGCTGCCCGACTACTTCTACAATAATCTCCATCAGATTGTGCAGACGCCGAACTCGGTGATGATTCTCACCGAGATGGTGCACGATGCGCGAATCGTGCGCATGAACGCCGAGCACCTGCCTAAAAATATTCGCCAGTGGTTGGGCGATTCGGTGGGCCACTGGGAAGGCGACACGCTGGTGGTGGACACCACGAATTTCACGGACAAAACCAGATTCCGGGGATCGACGGCGGACCTGCATGTGGTGGAGCGCTTCACGCGCGTCGACGATAAATCCCTGCTCTATCGCTTCACCATCGAAGATCCGGCAACCTGGGTTAAGCCCTGGACGGGCGAGTTCACCTGGCCGGGGACCAACGCGCACATTTATGAATACGCCTGTCACGAAGCCAATTACGCGCTGACAAATATTTTGAAGGGCGCGCGATTGCGGGAGAAGGAAGCGGCGGCAAACGCCACGAAGTGACGAAGAAAATTCCAGGAGATTTATGCGAACGAAACTTTTGACAACTGTTTTAGGCGCTCTCGCGGCGCTGTTGACTTCCGCGCTGCCGGCGGCGGCGCATCACGCTTTTGGCGCTGAGTTCGACGCTAACCGTCCGGTGCTGCTCAAAGGGAAGATCGTGAAGGTGGAGTGGGTCAATCCCCACACCTGGATCCATGTCGAAATTACCAAGGCGGACGGGACCAAGGAAGTCTGGATGGTGGAGGGCGGAAGTCCAAACTCGCTGCTGCGGCGCGGGGCGACCAAGAATAGTTTCCCGATGGGTACGGAGGTGGTGGTGGACGGCTATCAGGCTCGGGATCATAACGAGCTGCGGGCGAATGCGCGCAACGTGACGTTCACCGACGGCCGCAAACTATTCCTGGGCTCTACCGGTACGGGCGCTCCACCGGAGGATACGTTTCCTGCCGACAAGGTTAAGCCGCCGGCTAAGTGACCGGCGATCTCGGGCCGGTGCTCGACGGACCGCTCCCTAATGGTCGCGGCTCGGAAACGCTCATTCTGAGAGGGGTCGCGCTCGATTCGCAACGCCGTCGTTGATCCTTCGCGTGTTACGCTTTCAATTTATCTTGCAATTCATAGGAAGAGACACGATATGAATTTTCGGTCGACGCGGCTGATCCCTACGGCCGGTGCAACGGCGGTCTTGTTGCTGGCCGGCCTCACGGCTCCTCAGGCTGTGCCGCAGCAAAAACAAAAAATGGCGGAAGAGGTCTTCAAGAACATCCAGGTGCTGAAGGGGACCACAGTGGCCGATTTTCTGGGGACGATGGGAGTCATGTCCGCCGCCGTGGGCTTTGACTGCTCGGAGTGTCATGCCAATGCCGGCACCGACAAAGTAGATTGGGCGGCCGACACTCTGAAAAAGGTGACTGCGCGCAAAATGGTTTTGATGATGGCGGCCATTAACCGCGACAATTTCGGCGGACGGCAAAATGTGACGTGCTGGAGCTGCCATCATGGCCGCGATCGCCCGGCGACCACGCCGGCCATGGAAACCGTTTACGGCCCCGGGACCCAGGAGATGGACGATGTCCTTCGACAGATGCCCGGACAGCCTTCGGCCACCGAGATTCTCGACAAGTACATTGCGGCGCTCGGCGGGGCCGAACGACTGGCGGGCCTCACCAGCTATATCGCCACGGGCACCAGCGTTGGATTCGGAGGTTTCGGAGGCGGGGGGCAGGTCCATATTTTTGGGAAATTTCCGGATAAGCGCACCACGCTGATTGAGTTTAAGGATGCTCCGGGCCGGGGCGACAGCATCCGCACCTACAACGGCCGCGCCGGTTGGATCAAGACTCCGCTCGCAGTCTTGACCGAGTACGAGCTGAACGGCGGCGAGCTGGACGGGGCCAAGCTGGAGGCGCAGTTATCTTTCCCGGGCCAGATCAAGCAAGCTCTGACCGGCTTGCGCGTGAGCGTGCCGGCCACGATCAG
>DATDHK010000605.1:0-3709 GCA_036521635.1 Bryobacteraceae bacterium
GAGTGCGAGCGCTCCGCAGGTCACTTTGAACGAGAGGCTGGAGAAAATCGCTAGTTCGCGCCCCGGATGGTCACGGATTTTTTCTGCCTGTTCGCGGGGGGATAAGACTACTTGCGATGTTTTACAACAAGTGAAACTAAATAAGCTTGCGTAATCTGTTCATTTCTGATGGAAGGCCATGTGTTAAAGATTGCAGCGCAAGTCCGAGCAGCGCCGGAAGTCCCGTGCGTGAGTGGCTACGTCCTCAGCACCGACGCAGATCTTGATTTGGACGCGATTTGGGAATACATTGCCGCAGATAATATTGCTGCCGCTGATCGCTGTGTCGGAAAACTATTCGATGCCTTTGAAGCCCTGGGGCGAACACCGGGCATGGGTCACCGGCGCGAGGATCGCACCCAATATCCGGTCCTGTTCTGGCCTGTCGGAGCTTACCTCATCATCTACCGCGCAGAGCGACGTCCACTGATACCTGCCCGCCGCCGTGTCCCTTTTCTTTGAACTGTCAACCCAACGCCAACGTAGTATCGGCAAGGGGCATTCCATGAATCTTTGGCAGGATATCCGCTATGGCGCGCGCATGCTGCGCAAATCTCCCGGTTTTGTGGTGACTGCCGTGGTCACGTTGGGCATCGGGATCGGCGCGACAACCGCCATCTTCAGCATTTGCGATTCGCTGCTTTGGAAGCCCGCTCCGTTGCCCCGCATGGATTCGCTGGTCATGGTCTTGGAAAAAGTTCCGGACTCGCCGAACGGGTGGAACAATGTCACTCCCGCCGATCTGGACGACATCGGCCACGACAATACCGCGCTTGCGAGCCTCGCTAGTTGGCAGGGCGGGATGGCCAATATTGTGGCGGCCGGGGGCGAACCCGAGCGAGTCCTGCAAACCCTGGTAAGCGCCAATTTCTTCGAAGTGGCCGGCGTCCAACCGGCGTTGGGCCGTGGGTTTGAGCCGGGTGAAGACCAGCCCGGCCGGGAGCGCGAGGTGATTCTCAGCGACCGGACTTGGAAGCGGCGCTTTGGAGCGGACCCGGCGATTGTTGGAAAATCATTGCGGCTGGACGACGAGAACTACTTGATCACCGGCGTCATGCCCTCCAGTTTTGATTTCCCGTTGGCGACCGAAATCTGGACCCCGAGCGCCCTCAAGCCCGCGCAACGCAGCTCGCGCAACTCGGAGATGCTGACTTCCATTGGGCGGCTGAAGCCTGGCCGCACGGTTCAACAGGCCGCGGCCGAGCTCGATAGCACGGGGGCGCGCCTGGAGAAGGCGTATCCGGAAACCAACAAGAATCGCCGCTTCATGGTGTGGCCGGCGCTGAAGTTTTTGACGGACCCGATGACCAAGCAGTACCTGATGATGACTCTGGGATCCGTGCTGTTCGTGCTGCTCATCGCTTGTGTCAACGTCGCCAATCTTCAATTCGCGCGCGCTACCGGACGGCTCCGTGAAGTGGCCGTGCGGACTGCGCTCGGCGCCGGACGTGCGCGCATTGTCGGGCAGCTTCTGACGGAAAGCATTTTGCTTTCGCTGATGGGCGCCACATTCGGGTTGGTAGTGGCGAAGTGGGGAGTCGATCTGATGAAGGCGGGCATGCCGCCGGAAATCGAACGATACATTTTAGGCTGGAAGGACATCCATCTCGACAGCCGCGCGCTGCTGTTCACGCTGGCGGCCGCAATCTTGAGCGGAATTCTGGCGGGACTGACTCCGGCCTGGCAATGCTCGCGGCCGAACCTCACCGGCGCACTGAAGGAGGGCGGGCGAGGCACGTCTTCGGGACGCGGCCGGCATCGGTTGCGCAACGTATTGGTCGCGTCCGAAATCGCACTCGCCGTGGTGCTGCTGGTGGGCGCCGGACTGATGGTTCGCGGTTTCCGCACGCTGTTGGACAATGGCGTGAAACTGGAGCCCGCCACGCTTTTGACCATGCGGTTGGCGATCACCGATAACAAGTATCACGAGCGGCATCAACAAGCCGGTTTCTACCGCGACGTGCTGGATCGTATCGGCGGGATTCCCGGTGTGCGCTCCGCGGTGGTTGCGACGGCGATGCCCTATAGCGATCATTCGAGCGGGCGAATTCTTACGATAGAAGGCCAGCCTGTGGAGGCGGGCAATCCGCCCATCGGAATGTATCAGGCGGTGAGCGCGGGCTATTTCGAAACGCTGCACATTCCGCTTCGCGCCGGCCGCTTGCTGAGCGACCGCGACGGCGCCGACGCGCCCAAGGTGGCGTTCATCAGCGAACGAATGGCGCGGCGCTGGTGGAAAAACGAATCGCCTATCGGGCGGCACATCAAGATCGGCGGGCCGGATTCCAAAGCTCCGTGGCTGACGATTGCGGGGGTGGTGGGGGATATCATGCACAGTCCCTACGATCGCGATCCGCGGCGGACGATTTATGTTCCGTACCAGCAGGCGCCCGCGCTCTGGATGGACGTCGGGGTGCGCACGGTGGGCGATCCTTTGCGGCTGGCGACCGCGGTGACGGCGGCGATCCGTTCGGTGGATTCCGAACAGCCGATTACCGACATGATGACCATGGAAAGATTAATTCATAACCGGGCCATCGGCTTGAACTATATGGCGGTGCTGATGGGCAGCTTCGGCGTGCTGGCGATGGGGCTGGCGGCGATCGGGGTGTATGGAGTGATGGCCTATATGGTTTCCGAACAGGGTCACGAAATCGGCGTGCGCATTGCGTTGGGGGCGTCGCGGCAGAATGTTCTGGCGACGGTTTTCCGGCGGGGCATGCTGACGATCGGCGCGGGACTTTTGGTGGGGCTTCCGTTGGCGTATGGATTCGCGAAGCTGATGGCGTCGCTGATCTTCGGGGTGACCGCGACTGACGCGACTACGTTCGTGGGGATACCGCTGGCGTTGGTGGCGACGGCGGCGTTGGCGATTTATGTTCCGGCGCGGCGGGCGATGAATATCGATCCGATCGTGGCGCTGCGGTACGAGTGATTTGACCGCCCCGCGGCGATGCGTGCTTGACACCTCTTACCTGACTCCTACGCTGAAGTCATATGGAAGTGCAACTCACGACGGATCAAAGAGCGTTCATTCGTCAAGCTATCGAGAGCGGACGCCTTCAGCGTGAGGAAGACGCGGTGAAGGAAGCACTTTCACTATGGGAGGAGCGCGAGCGCACCCGCGCGGAAATCCTCGCCGCGGTTGATGAGGCGGAGGCGTCTTTCGCTCGTGGCGAAGGACGTAGCATCACGCGGGAATCTATGCGCGGGCTTGCAGAAGAGGTGAAGCGGCGCGGACGTGCGCGGCTTGCCGCCGAGCAGAACGCGCCCCGTTGATGGGACACGTCCGCAGCCCGCAAGCCGATTCCGACCTCGACGACATTTGGTATTACGTCGCATCCAAAAGCGGCAGCTTCGAAATCGCGCCCGCGACCAGGACTTGCGAGCCGGCCTTCGGAGTTTTGCAGTGGGCGAGTACGTCCTCATCTATCGCATCCAGGACGAGGACGCAATTAGTCTTTGCGTGGTGCGTGGCAGCCGGAATCTCGTTGTTCGGAATTGACGGACGCCGGTGGAGATACCGGAACAATTATTTCGGAACGGCGACCAGGAACACCGCCACTTCGGCGAGCAGGTTTGGCAGCCGCCTCACCGTGCGCGGGCCTTGCAGAAAGATACGGCGTTCGATCACCCACTTTTGCGTGTGCGCCAGCGTCTCGAAATCGTG
>DATDHK010000606.1:0-5438 GCA_036521635.1 Bryobacteraceae bacterium
ATATCACCTGGTATTCGAGCAAAAGGACGGGCCGGAAATCCACGTTCAGGTAAGAATAAAGCCAAAAACATATCCGCATAGTATATAATGATCGGCACTCAAATGTGGAAAATCGCATTTACCTGTGCCCTATTATTCGGACTCGACCTTTCAGCTCAACGCGCTTCTAATTTCGGACCGGTTCCACTTTATTTTGAAGAGAACCGCGGACAGACGGACGCGCAGGCCCGCTACATCGCCCGCTCGCCCAACCTGACCGGCTTCGTAACCCAGGACGGCTGGACCCTCTCACTCCACGGCCAGCCCATCTCCATGCACATCGCCGGCGCCAACGCGCAGGCCACCCTTGTTCCCGAAAACCCGGCCGAAGGCATCACCAATTACTACCTGGCCTCGCGCGCCATCACCAACCTCCCGCATTATTCCAGCCTGCGCGTCCAAAATATTCGCCCAAAAATCGACGTGATTTACCACGGCAACGGGCGCGAGCTGGAGTACGATCTGGTGATCCATCCCGGCGCCGACCTGCACACCCTGTGGCTTCGTTTTGACGGCAGCCGCCCGGCTCTGGCCGGCAACGGCGACATCGTGCTGAGGACCGGCAAAGGCGAAGTGCGCCAGCACAAGCCGCGCGTCTGGCACAAGATCCCCATCGACGGCTCCACCATTACCGTGGTAATCGACGGTCAACCGGTGGGGCATCCCACGTACAACCAGTTCCGTTCCGACATCGCGAATGCGTTCCCCGGCTTAATGAACAGCGGCGGAGCAGTGGGCTACTTCTTCATCGACACGGGGACATTGAGCAGCGGCGTTCACACAATTTCCTGGAACGTATTCGACAACGCAGGCCATGGCGATGGGATCGGCAGCCGGTATTTCAATGTGTTCAACAGCGTCGGCTCAACCGCGGGGCCGGAAGAACCGCTCCCTCACGGTCGCGGCTCGGAAGAAGAACAAACCCCGGCGCCGCTCCAAACCCCGGCCCCGCTCGAAACCCGTAACCCGCTCGAAACCCGTAACCGAGCCGCGACCGTAAGGGAGCGGTCCCCCGACGTCGTCGAAATCGAAGAGGTCGGCCGCGTGGAAATCCCGCTCGGCGCAACCGCCGGTTACCAGCTAGTCAACGGCGAACGCCGCCCGCTCCCCATCGGCTCCAGCATGAAACGCGGCGTGTTCTACTGGCAGCCGGGACCGGGCTTCCTGGGCGAGTATCATCTCGTGTTTGAGCGGCCCGACGGCACGGAATCTCACGTGCGCGTGAAGATACGGGCCAAGAGATATGCGGACAATTGACCGCCCAACGGCGGCGGACGCAACTTCACCGCAAGTGAACCAGGCCAACGTATCGGGAGGCGGCTCAGCCACGGCTTCCGCGTACGATTTGACTACGATCCTGACCCCGGGGTTTTCGGTGAACCGTCCACAGTGAATTTCGCTAATCTATATACATGACACCTCTCGCGAGCCTCGAACAGTGGGACGATTTCGTCCAGGAACGCTATCAACCGAACAAGAAACAGGAGGAGTTCCGGCAATACAACGATTCCACTCCGCCCGCAGTTCGCGAATTCTATCGCCTAAATCATATGCACCAGACCGTCGATTTTGTGCACCGGAAAAAGCGGCAGTACCTGGCCAAAGATCGCGGGAAGATGAGTATCTGGGAAGCTCTCGAATATCTGAACACGCTGGTGGACGAGAGCGATCCCGACACCGACCTTTCGCAAATCGAACACAATTTGCAAACCGCCGAGGCCATTCGCCGGGACGGCCACCCGCGCTGGTTCGTGCTCACGGGCTTCATTCACGACCTTGGAAAATTGCTGTGCTTGTACGGCGAGCCGCAGTGGGCCGTGGTGGGCGATACGTTTCCGGTGGGCTGCGCGTATTCGGATAAGATCGTGTTCCCGGAATTCTTCCGGGAGAATCCGGATTCGAAACTTCCCGGATATCAGACGCGGCTCGGCGTCTACGCGGAGGGCTGCGGACTCGACAACGTAGATCTTTCCTGGGGGCACGACGAATATCTGTATCACGTGGTGAAAGACTATTTGCCGGAGCCCGGGCTGAATATGATTCGCTACCATTCGTTCTATCCGGGGCACCGCGAGGGCGCGTACGACTACCTGATGAACGACCACGATCGCGAAATGTTCGAGTGGGTGCGCCGCTTCAATCCATACGATCTGTATTCGAAGGGCACGGAGCGTCCGAAGCTTTCCGAATTGCGGCCGTACTACGACGATCTGGCCGCCGAATATTTTCCAGACAAAATCGCCTGGTAGCTCGCCATCTTCGCTCGCTTGCATTGTCTATTGGTTGACGGTACAATGTCAATATATCGTCAAAGGAAAGGCAAACGAGAATGGCTACTTACGTCCCATACATCGATGAGAATGTGGAGCACGTTGGCGTCAGCCGCCTTCGTACCCTGAACGCCTCCAATCTGCGGACCTTCGAGAAGACGCTGGTCATTCAGGACAATGACACACCGTTGGCTGTGTTGTTGCGATACGAACAGTTTCTGGCTATGCAAAAGCAACTTCTGGCGGTCCTTCAAACTATTGAGGTTATGACAGACAAGGAAGAGATGGAGCTACTTACCGCCGGAGTGAAAGAGATGGCTGCCGGCCGGACCAAGCCCCTGAGTGAAATTCGTACGGCGCTTCGTAGAAAGGCGCGAAAGGGCAAGGCATCGGAATAGTGGCCGTTAGTTACACGGTCGAATTAACCAAGACCGCCGAAAAAGTGTACGAGCGTCTATTTAATGACGCTCAAGCCTGCCTCGCCGCAGGCGATGTGTCCAATTCAAAAGTGACACTGTTCAATATGATTGAAGAGGCGCTCGATAAGATAATTCCGTATGATCCATTTGCGCCCGAGAGGAGTCTCTCTGGATCGCTCTCGGGCGCTTTTCGCGTTAAAAAAGGACGCTTTCGAATTTGCTATGCAGGATCGTCGGACCAGAAACGTATTGTAGTGCTTTACATCTCCGACTCGCCACGCAAAGCAGGGGATACAAATGATCCCTATGCAATCTTTACAAAACTGGTAACATCCGGCAAGTTCGATGATGTGTTCCGGAAACTAGGCGTTCGCCGCCCTGTTTGAAAAGGCGCTCAGCCGTAGTCAGTCAATCGCCTGGCAGGGATTCGTCCGTCTGCTATCCTAGCCATCAGTGAACCGCCGCAATGTGGTCATTTTTGGAAGCCGTGGGCAGCTCGGGGTGGAGTTGGTGCGCGTCTTCACCGAGCGCGGCTATCTGGTGCAAGGCTTCGATCGCACTAAGGTAGATATCAGCGACGCGCGCGTGGTTGAGCACACGCTGGCGCATGCCGATCCGGCCATCGTGCTCAACGCGGCGGCCTACAATCAGGTAGACGTCGCCGAGCAGGAGCCGCTGCCGGCGCTGGTCGCCAATGGACTCGCAGTGCGCAACCTGGCCATGGCCTGCCGGCAGCTCGACGCCAGGTTTGTCCACTTCTCCACCGACTACGTTTTCGACGGCACCGCGGGGCGCCCGTATACAGAGGAGGACCGCCCGCATCCGCTGGGAGCTTACGGCGTCTCCAAGCTGGCGGGCGAGCTGTACGCGCAGGCGTATCTTGATAATCCGCTGGTGATTCGAACTTCGGGCGTGTTCGGTCCAGGGGGATTGCGAACCAATCGCGGCAACTTCATCGAAGTGATGCTGCGGCAGGGCGCGACCGGCAGGCCCATTCGCGTTGTGGAAGATCATGCGGCTTCGCCAACCTACTCGCCGTTCCTGGCCGCGCGGACCGCCGACCTGGTGGAAGCGAAACAGCATGGCTTGTTTCATGTCGGCGGCGGGGAGGCAATTTCCTGGTTCAAGTTCGCCGCGATGATTTTCCGCGTGGCTGGGTTGAATCCCGAATTGCAAGCGACCAACGAGCGGGAGTACCGGACAGCGGCGCGGCGGCCCAGATTTTCGGCGTTGTCGAACGCCAAGATGGAGAGCGTGGGTATCGAACCGATGCCTCCGCTGGAAACCGCGATCGAACTTTATTTAAAGGCGCGCGAAGAGCATTTCAGTAGAAAGTAATTCCCATAAGCTTTTGTTTCGCCAAAAACTAAGGTCTTTACCATCTGGTCAGGCACAGCCCAATGCCTTATTCTTACCTTGGAGCCGGTCCGCGAATGGCGTTTACGTGGCGTAAGACGGATGATTTCTGTTCGATTTGGTCCGCGGCAAAGCCTCGTTCTCAACGCACCGTGACGGCGGTGGGCGAGTATCCCGCCGATCGGCGCCAGCCTTGGAAAGCCGCGGCGCCAGTCCTCTCGAACGTTCTGAAGGCGGCGGCCAGACGGAACGAAACGGCCTTTCCGGTACTGTCAACTGCATTGGCGCCTCGGCCTGTCGCCGAACCTTCCATTGAACTGCTTCCCTCGGCGGATGCGCGCTATCCGCGTTCTCTCACGCACTGGCATCTGGTTCAAAATCAAGGCCAAGCCTGGCCCAGGCCGGATACATCCGCGATCTGGAACGTGGTGGTTCAAAGAACTGTTCGGACCAGCTTTCCGGAGCACGACCTGCGAGGACTCAAGCCGCGGGTTTGGAGACGCGGGCTGAATTCGCCCCGGCTGACGGGACTTCGAAGTGCAGGCGGGCGGCCACTTTCAATTGCTCTTCAGCGTCCGGCCGGTCCCGGCAATCTGAGTGAATCGATGAGTCCGGGTTGGCGCGAAGTGCGGATTGAGGACTCGGCGGGCGCTCCGCGGATGCTGGCCTCAAAGCTAGCCAGGACCGATGTGGTCACACGTTGGTTGCCCTATCGTGTTGCCCGAGGTTCCGTGACCCCGCTCACTCTGTTGGCTCCCAGCTTCGCGATTTCGGTCCCCGATCCCAAGCCTCTCAGATAGTACTCAATCGTCGGTCGAGCTAAGACAAATAATAAGCCCCAGTATTAAGGTTCTGGGCGCTTCCCGACGATAGAAGCCATAGCCCCTGTTGAGGGCGGGCATGGAGGCGGTACGTGGAATTGAAAAGCGTCAGCCAGGAATCCGAAGATTTAGCAACCCGGACGGTTGAAACAGGCGCGTCCGCGAACGGAACTGCCGGCGAACCTGCCACGGCGCTGGCGCGCGCGGTGGTCCTGCACATGAAGGGCGACCTGAAGGGCGCGCTCAGCGCCTTGGATTCCGCGAACCAAAATGGCGCAGGCAACACCGAGATCCTGGCGGCGCGCGGCTACCTGCAGATGGATCTGGCGGACTACGAATCCGCCGCGCGCAGCTACGCCCTGCTGCTCGACCATCACAGCGGAGATGCGGAGGCGTGGTTTCAATGGGGATTTTGCCTGCAAAAACTGGGACGCTCGGCCGAGGCGCTGGAGAAATTTCAGGAAGCGGCGCGCGCCGGATCGAATTGGATCGAGACGCCGCTGGCGATCGGAATCTGCCAGCTCAACCTTAAG
>DATDHK010000607.1:0-3967 GCA_036521635.1 Bryobacteraceae bacterium
GTTCCAATTCACAACCGGCGTTTCAAAAACAATTGGGAGTTGTCGTCGGCGCGCAGCTTGAGTCTTCTGTCATTGCTCACTACCGGATACGGAATCCCGGAATCCCGGCTGTCGGTTCAAAGCTACGGCACGTCCAACCCAAAAGGCTCCAACGACACTGAAACGGGCCGCGCAGAAAACCGCCGCGTCGAGATTCTCATCTTAGACAGCCGCTAGTGCGTCACAGGTATTGACCAGCAAAAGTGGGGCGGTCGCCTCCGTCCGCGCCACCGTTGCAACCAGGACATACTATCGCATCACGAATCTTTTTCTACGCGGCCGCTACCACGACACGTCGGCGCCCGATCTCTCATCTGCTATCGTGAGATTTCGAGTTTCAACGAAATGAACCACGGTTTGAAAATTCCCGAGAGCGGCGCGCTGGACTTCTTGTCGCTCGGCGCACTGGTACATCGTCTGGACCCCGGCATCGTTCCCTTCCGCAAGGCAACCGAGTGCCAGATTCACGTCAGCGGCGGCGAGTTCAACACCTCCGCGAATCTGTCGGATTGCTTCGGCCTAAAGACCGGCGTTGTGAGTGCAATGGTCGATTATCCGATCGGCGATCTGGTAGCCGAGCGTGTGAAAGCCATGGGCGTTCAGCCCTTCTACAAGCGATTCGAACACGACGGCGTCACCGGTCCGAACATGGCCGCCGTGTATAGCGACCGCGGCCATGGCGTACGCGCGCCGGTGGTTTTCTACAATCGATCGAACGAAGCGGCGGCCCGCCTCAAGCCTGGCGACTTCGATTGGAAGGCCATCTTTGCGCCCGGCGTGCGCTGGTTCCACAGCGGCGGAATATTCGCCGCGCTTTCCGAGACCACTGCTGAATTGATCATCGAAGGCATGCGCGCCGCAAAAGCAGCCGGCGCCGTCGTGTCCTTCGACCTGAATTTCCGCGAGAAGCTTTGGAAAATCTCGGGCGGCCAGCATCGCGCTCTGCAAGTAATCGGACGGATCGTGGAAAACGTCGACGTGCTGGTTGGAAATGAGGAGGACCTGCAAAAGGGTCTGGGCATCGCCGGCCCGGAAGTTGCGGCCAGCTCCAAACTGGATCCGAGTGCGTTTTTCGGAATGATCCATCGAGTGATCGCGCGGCATCCTCAAATCAAGATCGTGGCCACGACGCTGCGTGAGGTGCACTCGACCAACCGCCACCATTGGGGCGCCGTTGCGTGGATCGACGGCCACACGCACGTTGCGCCCACTTGCGAACTAGGCGTGCTCGACCGCGTCGGCGGCGGCGATGGATTCGCGGCCGGATTCTTTTACGGGCTGCTGGCGGGCGAATCCAACGAAGAGGCCGTCAAGCTGGGCTGGGCGCACGGCGCGCTGCTGACCACTTTCCCGGGCGACACCACCATGGCGACGTTGGAGCAGGTACGCGCATTTGCCAAGGGCGGGTCGGCGCGCATTCAGCGCTGAACCTTTCGGAATTCGTCCAGCGCCGCGCCCAGACGCTCCAGGCTCTCCACCAGATGTTTCGTCTCCCCGCCGATGCCGATGCGGAAGTGCTCAGGCATTTCAAAAAACGATCCGGGCACAACCGTGCCGTCATATTTTCCGCGGAGCAGTTCGCAGAAATCATCGACCGGCCCCGACAGCAACCTTGGAAAAACAGTTGTGCCGAATCTTATCGGCTGTACTTCAAGATCGTTACGGGTTGCCAGGAACTGATTCAGGATTGGCCGGTTGGTATCGAGCAGGGCGCGCGCGCGTGCGCGGATTCGATCGAAGTTCTGGAACGCGATCACGCTCAGCCGCTCGGCCGGATGCGCCGCATTCACACCGAAGAGATCGTCGAGCAGCCATATCCGCCGGGCCAGCTCCGCATCCGCCAGTATCCAGCCGCAACGCAATCCGCTCAAGCCGTAAACTTTCGTCAGGCTATTGGTGATCACAAATTCCGGTCCGAGATGGAATGCGGACTTCGGAGCCAGGTCGAATGCCGCTTCGAGATAAACTTCGTCAACCAACACACGGGCGTTCGCGCGGCGCGCGATGCCGCCAATCTCGCGCAGCGCCGTCTCTTCCGTGAGAACGCTGGAAGGATTATGCAGATTCGTCAGCACGATCAACCTGGTGCGCGACGTGATCGCTCGCTCGATTTCCGAAGGATCGAGAGCAAAACCTGTCTCAGGACGGCGCGCGAACCGGCGAATATCCGCTTGAAGATAGCCCAGCGCAGCCAACAACAATTCATAGGTTGGATGTTCCACCAACACTTCGTCGCCCGGCTCGAGAATCGCCGCCATTGCAAGCTGGTTCGCCATCGAGGCGCCCGTCGCAGCCACCACATTCTCGACGGAAACGCCGCAGTGCGCCGCCAATGCCTGTTGGAGCGGCGGATAGCCGTAGTCCCCTCCGCGGCTCAGCGGATCCAAGTCCTCAATCTTCACCGGAAGCTGTGACAGCGAATAGCTCGCGAGCCCGCTGGTAGCCAGATTGAAGCGGGAGCTGGATCGCTTTTTCGCCCACTGCATGTATGCCGAGCTCATCGCACGACTCATACAGCCCGCCTCCGCCACAACAGATAAACCGGCACGCCGGACGCCATCAGCAGCCATCCGATGAGGCTTTCCTTGGGGTGACTGTAGACCGTGCCGGCCACGATGAGAGCGCTGGCGGCGATGAAAAGCCCTGTCGTCCAAGGATGTCCAGGAACCAGATATCCTACTTTTTCATCCGCAAGCTGGCGTCTGCGAAACACAAAAAGCGCCGAAGCAGTCAACCCGAAAAAGATAAAGTCGCAAGAGATTACATAGTTCAGAATCTGTTCATAGCGCCCGGAGAGCGCGATCGCGATCGCCAGAACGCCTTGCAGCGCGATGGCCGCAACCGGCACTTGCGTCCGGTTGGACACGTACGCAACGCTCCGAAAAAACAGCCCGTCTTCCGCCATCGCGAAATACACGCGCGGAGCGGTGAGCATGCCTTGGCTCAGAAATCCAAGTGTGGAAATTGCGATTGCGACGGCCGTGAGCGCCGCGCCGCGCGATCCGATCGCAATCTGCATGGCGGTCGACGCCGGCGTAGTCGTCGCCGCCAATCCGTCCGGCCCAAGCACGCGGAGATACACGAAGTTCACCGACAGATAGAGAATAACTACGCCGGCGACGCCGATCAGCAGGCCGCGCGTAAGGTCACGGCGCGGATCGCGAAGTTCAGCGGACATGAAGCTGGAGGTTTGCCAGCCGCCATAGGAAAATGCGATCGGCGTAAGCGCCGCGCCGGCCGCTTTCAACAAATCCCAGGAGTGCGGTGTCTCAAGTACAGGCGCGGTGACCGAATACGGCTGTCCGGTGAACGCCAACCCGCAAATAACAAGCCCGGCGATGGCGCAAATTTTCAGTGACATCAACAGGTTTTGCGTAGTGCTCCCCGCGCGCACGCCCAGGCAGTTGATCAGCGTCAGCGACGCCAGCACAATAACGGCAATCCATCCATCGGCGATTTCCAGATGTGTGACGTCCAGGAAATAGTGCGCGAACGTCACGGCCACCGCCGCCATCCCGCCGGTCTGTGTCACCAACAGCAGAGTCCATCCGTAAATGAAAGCGACGGACGGATGATATGCCTCGCGCAAATACGCGTATTGTCCGCCAAGCTGCGGACGCCGCGCGGCCAATTCGGCCCAGATGAATCCGCCGCTAAGCGCGATCCATCCCCCCAGCGCCCACGCGGCCAGGATGAGCAGGGGTGAGTGCAGTTGCCTGGCGACGATGTACGGATTAATGAAAATGCCCGATCCGATGATGCCGCCCATCACGATCATGGTGGCGTCGAACAGGCCCAGCCGCCGCGCAAGTTTGCTCATCGGCACTCGAACAATTCTGACACTTTTCATTCTTAGGTTCTCCTGCTTTTCATATTGACCGGCACGCCGATTCAAGAATAGGAATTTGTGATGAGCATGCCTGATGAT
>DATDHK010000608.1:0-7098 GCA_036521635.1 Bryobacteraceae bacterium
TGAATTGGAACAGCGGGCCCATAAACTTTGGCGGGAAGAAAAACCCGACGAATATTTTTTTCTCGAAATGTTTGGGTCGGCCGTGGTTGAACATTTAACTACTATGACCGGCGCGCGGCTTTGCGCCTGGGCGGACAGTCAGAGCTTTGCAGTGCTGCCGCACTACAGTCCCGGCTATCCGGAGTGGGACATTGTGGAACAGCCGCGGCTGCTCGATTTGATCCGGAAGACTCGGACGCATGCGCTGCCTTGCGATATCGATGTCCTGGAATCGGGCGCGCTGCGTCCCAAGAAATCGTTGCTCGCGGTTTTTGGATTGACGCGCCACACGGCCCACTTGAAGCGGCTCACAGAACTGATCCCGTGCGAGAACTGTTCATTCAACCCCTGTCAATACAGGCGCGCGCCCACGTACGCCGTAAACGTCAAAGCTTTGCGGCGATGGGCCAACGAGCGCCTTACGCTGAAACTCCGCGAGGACTCGAGCGTCGATGCGCTGTTTCGGTATGAAGGGACGACTTGCACCAACGAAGGGAAGCCTATCGCGTTCGATTACACCGTGAACCTTGGCCCGCGCGAGGAAGGATATCCGATACGGGAGCAGCGCTGCGGTCCGGCGGCGGGCGACACGGGACACACTCATATGTGCCGTTATGCGACCCACGGCAATGAATTGATCGGCGACATCGCGCGCGAGAGGCCGCTCTTGGGTCAGCCTTTGAACGACGTGCTCACGTGGGCGCGCCCTTCTTGCGCAGCGGGTTGTTATTGCGAGGCTGCGAGCCGCGAACATAAGTGGGGGCAGGTGCTTGAAACAATTCACTATGCTTTGGCGCAAAAGTAAGAAGCTCCTCCAACACGCCGCCCGCGAGCGTCCCTTGCTGGGCGACGGGGCGATGGGCACGCAGCTCATGCTCGCCGGTCTCGAGCAGGGCAACTGCGGCGAGGCATGGAATCTCACGCACCCCGAGCGGGTCCTGGCCATTCAACGCGGTTACGCCGAGGCGGGTTCGGACTGCATCCTTACCAATACTTTTGGCGGGTCGCGCATCATGCTCCAGCGTCATTCCAACGCCGAAAACGCAGTCGAGATCAACCAGGCCGGCGTGCGTATCGCGCGCGAGGCTTTCGGCGGGCGCGGCGGCTACGTCATCGGCGACATCGGACCCTTTGGCGGACTGATGGAGCCCTACGGTGATTTCACGGAAGCGCAAGTACGCGAAGCTTTCAACGAACAGGCGCGGGCTTTGGTCGAGGCGGGCGCCGACGCCATTATCATCGAGACGCAAACGTCGCTCGAAGAATTGCTGCTGGGTATTTGCGCCGCGAAACAAGCGGGTGCAAAGTGCATCATCGGATCGATGGCTTACGACGTGACGCTGGATGGTTCGACATTTCGCACCATGATGGGTGTCGACCCGGAGCGCGCCGCGGAGTTCCTCGAAGAGCACGGCGCCGATATCGTCGCGCTGAATTGTGGCGCCGGGATGGACATGGAGCGCGCGCGGCAGGCTGTGGAAAGATACAGACGCGTCACCGGCCTGCCGGTTATGGTTCAGCCGAACGCGGGCCAGCCCAGGCTGGTCGAGATGAAAGTGGTTTATGACGAGACGCCGGAAGAAATGGCGCCGGACGTGGGTCCGCTCATTGATGCCGGCGCAAACATTATTGGCGGTTGTTGTGGCAGCGGGCCCGGGCATATCCGCGCGTTTCGAAAGGCGATGGACGAATATGAAAACAAAATTGTGCGACGTGAATGCGGCCGCGCGGGAGAAACTGCCGCCGCACAGTGACGACAAGTCGGGCATCGGCGTGCATTATGTGGATGCGTACATCAAGCCGATGAACGTCAAGCTGGAGGATGGGACCGCGGTCAAGTGCAAGCGCCGAGGTTTGAAAATCGTTTTGTCGGCGGGGGAGAAGAAAGGTGAAGGACTGATGCGGCGCGTGGATGTGGGCAAGGATCCGGTGGCGATGCTGGATGCGGCGCTCCAGGAAGCTGCCCGGAGCGCGGGCGTGGAACTGTTCGTCGAAAACGAAGCCATCTTCATAGACATCACGGTATCGGCGGCATCATGATTGTGGGGCAGATTGGCAATCTGCCGCCGATTGTTAATCGGCGTGTCGCTTCGGAAGCTCCACCGGACGGGCCGATTGCCAATCGGCCGCAGGTTACCAACCTGCCCCACAAGAACATTGCAGTATTCAGAAAGTTTCTACTTTTTGCAATGATGCTGACCGCCAGCCTTCGCGCCGAATCCGGCTACGACGTGTGGCTGCGTTATGCGCCGATCGAGAATCGCCAAACGATACCGGCGGTGATCGCGTCAATCGGGGATTCCAAATTGATCGAGAGTGCGCGCCAGGAAGCTATCCGTGGAGTTCGCGGCATGCTCGGCCGAACGCTGCGGGCCGAAACCGGGCTGCCCAATGAAAGCGCTATCATCCTTGGCACGCTTGCCGATTTGCCGCAACTGCATCTCACTGCAAATCTGAAAGTCGATGGTTACTTGCTCAAGACTGTGCGGCGGGACAAGCTCACGTATACCGTCGTCACCGCGGCCAACGATCGCGGCGTGCTCTATGGCGCCTTTGCACTGTTGCGGAAAATCGCTATGGGAGAATCCATCGGCGAACTGGACGAGCAGCAATCGCCGCACGCGCCGGTCCGTTGGGTGAATCATTGGGACAATCTGGACGGGTCCATCGAACGCGGTTACGGCGGGCGCTCGATTTTTTGGGAGAACCAACATGTTCGCGCAGATCTGAGCCGCGTAGGCGATTACGGCCGTATGTTGGCCTCGCTCGGAATCAACGCCTGTTCCATCAACAACGTCAATACCGACCGCCGCATCATGACGCCGGATTTCATTCCGCAAATCGCGCGCATCGCGGACGCGCTTCGTCCGTGGGGTGTTCATGTTGTGTTGTCGGTGGATTTTGGGAGTCCGAAAACACTCGGCGGATTGGATAGTTTCGATCCGCTCGACGCGCGTGTCGCCGCGTGGTGGAAAGCCAAGGTGGACGAAATTTATCAGGCCGTTCCCGACCTCGCCGGCTTCGTCATGAAGGCGGACTCAGAAGGCCGCGCCGGGCCTTCCGCTTACGGCAGAACGCACGCGGATGCGGCGAATGTTGCGGCTCGCGCACTCAAACCGCATGGCGGTCTCATCTTTTACCGAGGCTTCGTTTACGACCATCACATGGATTGGCGCAATCCCAAGAACGATCGCGCCCGCGCCGCGTATGACAACTTCAAAGAACTCGACGGGAAGTTCGATGACAACGTCGTGATCCAGATCAAGCATGGCCCGATCGACTTCCAGGTCCGCGAGCCTGCCTCACCTCTTTTCGGAGCGCTGGAAAAAACCAACCAGGCCATCGAGCTGCAAATCACTCAGGAATATTTTGGCCAATCGCGGCACTCAGTTTTTCTAGTTCCGATGTGGAAGGAAGCGCTTGATTTCGACTTGAAGATACCAGTGAAGTCGCTCGTGGGCGGATTCATTGGCGTGTCCAACATCGGGCTCGACGACAACTGGTCCGGCAATCATCTTTCGCAAGCGAACCTCTATGGCTTCGGACGGCTGGCGTGGGATCCGGATTTGAGTGCGCTACGCATCGCCCAGGAATGGACCCGGCTCACCTTTGGAAATGATCGCAACGTGGTCGAGACCATCACCGGCATTCAACTCAGCTCCTGGCGGACGTACGAAAATTACACTGGGCCGCTCGGCCTGCAAACGCTTACAGACATCACCGGCGATCATTATGGAGTTGCTGTCGAAGCGTCGGAACGCAATGGTTGGGGGCAGTGGCACAACGCCGATGAAAAGGGCGTTGGAACGGATCGGACGGTTGCGAGCGGCACCGGCTACACCGGTCAGTACCGCGCGCCCGCTGCGGGTGTTTATGAATCGATCGAAACTTGTCCGGACGATTTGCTGTTGTTCTTCCACCACATTCTTTACACGCACCGGTTGCACTCCGGCAAGACCGTGATCCAATACATTTATGATTCGCACTACGAAGGCGCGGACCGCGTTGCAAGCTACGCGCGCGAATGGAAATCGTTGAAGGGTCGAATCGACGACCGGCGTTACGGCGAGGTGCTGGCCCAGCTTGAATATCAAACCGGTCAGGCGCAAGTGTGGCGCGATGCCGTTACCATGTGGTTTGCGCGCGCGTCTGGAATCGCGGATGCAAAAAAGCGGGTGGGCAATTATCCTGGCCGATTCGAAGCGGAGTCCATGACTTTGGACGGCTACACGGTTCAGCCGGTCACACCCTGGGAAGCGGCCTCGGGTGGAAAAGCGATCGTGTGCCCGCGCGAGCGATGCGCGGCTAGCATGCGCTACGACGGCGCACCGGGTTGGTACACATTGCACGTCCGGTATTTCGATTTGAACAATGGCGTCTCCCGATTCCGCTTGTGGGTTGGCAATCAGCTTGTGGATGAGTGGACTGCCGCCGACCATTTGCCGGCGCGGAAGATTGATGGATCATCGTCCAGCCGCCGCGTAATTGCCGGCATCGCGCTACGTCCGGGCGATCAGATACGAATCGAAGGCAGACCCGATGGTCGTGAGACGGCCGCACTGGATTACATAGAAATCATGCCATGAAAATAATCTTTCTACTTCTATTGACCATCCCCATGTTCGGACAGCCGTCCGGCAATGAATCGTACTTGAATCCCGATCTGCCTGCTGAAAAACGCGCGGCCGATCTGGTTTCACGCATGAGCCTGGAGGAAAAAGTTCTTCAGATGCAGAACTCCGCGCCGGCGATCACGCGTCTCGGGGTCGCCGCGTACGATTGGTGGAACGAAGGGCTGCATGGCGTGGCGCGCGCGGGACAAGCAACCGTTTTTCCGCAGGCCATCGGCATCGCGGCCACCTGGGACACGGACTTGATGCATCGTATCGCGGACGTGATTTCCACGGAGGCACGCGCGAAATACAACGAGGCTATTCGGAACAACGACCATAGCCGCTATCGTGGGCTGACATTCTGGTCACCCAACATTAATATTTTTCGCGATCCACGTTGGGGGCGCGGCCAGGAAACCTACGGAGAGGATCCATACCTTACCAGCCGGCTGGCGGTGGCGTTCATTCAAGGTATGCAAGGCACAGATCCGCACTATTATAAAGTGATCGCCACGGCGAAACACTATGCGGTTCACAGCGGACCGGAACCGTCGCGTCACCAGTTCGATGTTCAGCCGACGGAGCGCGATCTTAATGAAACGTACTTGCCGGCGTTCCGCGCCAGCATTGTCGAAGGAAAAGCAGATTCCGTGATGTGCGCTTACAACCGCGTGGATGGCGTGCCCGCGTGCGCCAGCGCGGACCTGCTGCAAAAGCGTTTGCGTGGGGAGTGGAATTTCCAGGGCTTCATTGTAAGCGATTGCGGCGCGATCACCGACATTTTCCGCGGCCACAAATACAAGGCCACTGCCGCGGAGGCGTCCGCCATTGCAGTGAAGGCCGGCACGGATCTTACTTGCGGCAACGAATACCGGGCGCTAGTGGAGGCGGTGACAACGGGACAGATCACGGAAGCGGAAATCAATCGCTCGCTGGAACGGTTATTCGTGGCGCGCTTCAAGCTGGGAATGTTCGATCCGCCCGAGCGCGTGCCGTTTTCAAAAATCCCATATTCCGAGGTCGATTCTGTAGCGCACCGCAAACTGGCGCTCGAAGCGGCGCGGAAATCCATCGTGTTGCTGAAGAATGAAAACCAGACGCTGCCGCTGAAGGCGTTCGTGCGCAAGATCGCGGTGATCGGTCCATCGGCGGACGATCCGGAGGCGCTGCTCGGCAACTACAACGGCTTCTCGTCGAAGCAGGTTACGCCGCTGGAAGGAATTCAGCGGCAATTTTCGAGGCAGGCCGAAGTGCGCTTCGCGTTGGGTAGCACGTATACGACAATATCGCCGTCGCCGATTCCGGCGGATGCGCTGATACCGCCGGACGGCAATGGCCACGGACTTCTGGCTGAATATTTTGCCGGCGCGGATCTTCAAGGTGAACCACGGCTGCGGCGCGTGGAACTCCGGCCGTATGTCCGGCCCGGCATGAGCGATCCGTCTGTTCCCCGTTCGAACTCGGTACGCTGGACCGGGACTCTTCGCGCGCCGGTCACGGGCGATTATATGCTCGGCGCACGAGGCGCGATGCGAGTCTTTCTGGATGACAAGGAAGTCGAGCGCGCGCAACTGGAGGTTGGCCACGCTTACAATCTGCGCGTTGAATACCGGCAGGCAAGGCCCGGCGGTCCTGCGCAATTGATGTGGATTCCACCTGCTGAGCCGTTGCTGGCGGAAGCGGTGGACGCCGTGAAGAATTCGGATGTGACGCTTGCGTTCGTTGGCTTGAATCCGAATCTCGAGGGCGAGGAAATGCGAGTCAACGTTCCCGGATTTGTGGGCGGCGACCGCACGAGTCTCGATCTGCCCGCGCCGCAGGAGCGATTGATCGAGGCTGCTATCGCTACCGGCAAGCCGGTGGTGGTGGTGCTCACCAGTGGGAGTGCGGTTTCCGTCAACTATGCGGCAGAGCATGCTGCGGCGGTGCTCGAAGCCTGGTATGCGGGCGAAGAAGCGGGGACGGCGATTGCAGAGACACTTGCCGGTGTCAACAATCCGGCGGGGCGGCTGCCGGTTACTTTTTATCGAGGCGTGGATCAGTTGCCGCCGTTCGAAGATTATTCCATGAAGAACCGGACGTATCGGTATTTCAAGGGTGAACCTCTTTATGGCTTCGGTTTTGGGCTGAGCTATTCGACGTTCCAGTATTCGCGGCTGCGCGGAGAGCGGACGGCGAAAGGGGCGCGAATATTTGTGCGCGTTAAAAACGATTCCTCGCGAGAGGGGGATGAAGTGGTGCAACTCTACCTGGACGGCGCGGGCGATCTTATTCGGCAGTTGCGAGGATTTCAACGGGTGCATCTGCGCGCGGGCGAGACTCGCGAGGTGGAATTCACGATCGGCGCTGAGGATCTTCCCAAGGGTACGGTACGGATGGGCGTAGGGGGTGGACAAAAGCAAGTTATTCTTTTGCGCCTTTGATCCAAGCCAGGATGGTCGCGTAG
>DATDHK010000609.1:0-2987 GCA_036521635.1 Bryobacteraceae bacterium
CGCCAATGCCATCATCGATTTCAGCCGCAACGCCAGCAACCCCGGCGACACGAACTGGGCGTTCTCGAACGCTCTGATCGGCAACTTCAATACCTTCCAACAGGCCAATCATGTGTTGAACGGGCAGTACCGCTACAACAACGTCGAGTGGTTCGTTTTGGATTCCTGGAAGGCCACTCCCAAACTAACCATCGAGTACGGGATGCGCTTCTATATCGTGCAGCCGCAATACGACCAGGCGCTGCAGACGTCGAGCTTCAATCCAGGGCTATTCGATCCCAAACAATCGGCCGTGTTGTATGGCAAGAACGCGGCCGGGTTGGCCGTGAATCCGCTTAATGGGCAAACGGCTCCGGCGGCGTTTATCGCAGCGTTGGTGACGGGGACCGGAAAAACGACGAGCGGACAATACACCAATGGCATCGCGCAGGCAGGCCAGGGCTATCCGCAGGGCTTGATCGACAGCCGCGGCATTCAGTGGGCGCCGCGCTTGGGCATCGCGTACAACATATTTCCCAAGACCGTGATCCGCGCAGGCGGTGGAGTTTTCTACGACCGGCTGGAGGGCAACCCGATATTCGATCAACTCGGAAATCCGCCCGGGACCAGCCAGCCGCAGATCTTTTACGGGAACATCGAGACGGCAGCCAGCACTCCGGGCATCTTCTTCCCCGCGACTCTGCACGGCTTCGACAAACACGGCCAGATTCCGACCACGTACAATTTCAATTTCAGCGTTCAGCGGGAACTGCCCTTCCGGTTCCTGTTAGATCTTGCTTACGTCGGTTCGGTGAGCAACCATCTGGTCTATACGCTCAACCAGAACGGTCTGCCATTCGGTAGCGCATGGTTGCCGCAGAACCAGGATCCATCCAAGACTCCGAAGTTCGACGGAACAACCACGTTGCCGAACAACCTCTATCGGAATTTCCCGGGGTACGGCGACATTCTCATGTATGATTTCGGCGCGAATTCGCACTACAACGCTTTTCAGGCGAGCTTGAACCGCCGCCTGGGCGCCAACTTTCAGTTCGGGCTGTCCTATACGTGGTCCAAGGTGCTGGGCGTTGCGCAGAGCAACACAGATTCTCTGAACCCGGTAAACTTCCGGAATGCTAATTACGGCCCGCTGTCGTTCGACCACACTCAGGTGGCGGTGTTCAATTACATCTACAACCTTCCCAAGCTCGCCAAATCGGGCAACTTCCTGAATAACGCGATCGGGCGGGGCGTGTTGAACAACTGGATTATCTCCGGTATCACGACGTTCGAAACCGGATACCCGACCACGCTGAGTTACAGCATCAACAACGTTAGCAGCCTGAATCTATTCACGACGGGTTCGGCGACTTACGGACCGCGCGTGGTGATTCAAGGCGATCCAAAACAGGGCGGCGGCACGACCTATCAGTTCATCAACTCCAGCGTGTTCCATCCCGCGCAAGTGGGCAGCACCGGCATGGACTCGGGCGCGCGCAACATCCGCGAGCCTGGCTGGTCGAATTGGGATATCTCCGTCTTCAAGGAGTTCCCGTACTGGAAGGAAGGCAACCGGATCCAACTGCGCCTGGAGATGTTCAACGCTTGGAACCATGCGGAATTCAATGGGTTCAACAACACCATCAACTTCGCTACCATCGCTCCGAATTCGCCGATCACGAACCTGTCGAAGGCGCTTGGCGGTCCGCAGCAGTTTGGGTTCGGCGCTTTGAACTCGGTGAGGGACCCGCGCATTATTCAGCTCGCGGCGAAGATTTACTTCTGACCGGGCTTTGTTCCACTGGCCTGTGCTATACAGGTCAGGAGACCCATGTCACGCGGGTTTGTTGTCGTTCTTCTTCTTATTGTTTTGGTAAATGCTCAGGATCTGCTTACGGCGGGACGTGAGGCGCTTGAGCACGGCGACTACGCTCAGGCAGAGCGGCTTTTCCGGCAACAGGTGGCCAAAACTCCGCAGTCGGCGGAAGCGCTCAGCAATCTCGGCGCGGTCCTGGCGCGCGAGCAGAAATTCGACGAAGCAATCAAGACGTATGAACGCGCTTTGCGCACCGATCCGAAGCTGACGAGTGTCTATTTCAATCTGGGTGTCGCGTATTTCAAGGCGGGCCGGTATCAGGCTGCCGCCGCTCCATTCGAGACGTTCCTCAAATCTCAGCCGGCCGATCCCAGGGCGCGCCAGTTACTTGCGGTTTCACTCGTGGAATCCGCGCAATACCGGCGAGGAATCGCGCTGCTGGAGCAATTGACGAAAGAGCAGCCGAACGATCCGTCAATCTTGTTTGCCCTGGCCAGCGCGCACATCCGCGCCGGCGACGAGGAACGCGGCCAGCGGCTGCTGCAACAGCTCGACACATCGAAGCTTCCGCCCGCCTCCGCCCACCTGCTGCAAGGAATGCTCTATTACCGCGGGCAGCACTATGACGATTCCGAAAAGGAGTTGCAGGAAGCCGCGCGGCTGGACCCCCAATCGGCGCCGGCCCTGGCCGCGCTGGGACGATTGAGGCTGAGAGTGAATGACGATTCGTCCGCGATTGGTTATTTCGAACGAGCGCTGGCCATTCAACCCCAGGATGCCGAATCCAATTATCAACTCGGCGTCCTTCTTGGCCGCAACGGCGCGGAAGAGCGTGGCCGGCACTATCTGATCCGCGCGATGGAGCAGCGAGCCAACTATCCCGATCCGATGTACTTTCTGGCGAAGATGGATCTGAACGACAACCATCCGGCGCAAGCGGTGAAGCTGCTGGAGCGGGCGGTGCAGTTGGCGCCCAACACCGAGAGCGTCCGATTCCTGCTGGCGCGCGCGTACAAACAAGCCGGAAATGACGATCAGGCTAAGGCGCAGCTCGCGGAATTCCGCCGGCTGCAACAGGACCGGCTACAGCGCGACCGCAAGGCTATGGATCCGGACCGGCCCGATCCCACGCAACCGATGAGCACGGACAAGAATCCGTGATAGCGCGCCTTACTCATGTGGGGCAGGTTGG
>DATDHK010000610.1:0-1724 GCA_036521635.1 Bryobacteraceae bacterium
TAGTGCGAGGCTACCCGGTGGTGGCATCCTTCAGTGCGAGACCGTCGCGGTTGAATTCGCGGATGTTTACATCGATCGGTGAACTGAGCTACCTGAATTTCATCGGTTTCTTCACTTTGGCGGTGCTATTGCTTCTGATCGAAACCGTCGCGCTCATTACCGGAATCGTGATGACCCGCTCCATCACGGGGGCCGTCTCCGATCTGTACCGTGCGACCCAGTACGTTCAAGGGGGAGACCTGACACACCGTGTGCGCATTGCGAGGCGCGATCAACTGGGTGAGCTGGGCGAATCGTTCAACGTTATGACCGGTTCGATCAGCGAATTGATCGCGGAGCAGAATAAACGCCAGCGGCTGGAGAACGAAATTTCCATTGCTCGCGAAGTGCAAAACCAGCTTTTCCCAAGCACCTTGCCATCCGTGCCAGGCGTTGAAATTGAAGCCATCTGCAAAGCGGCGCGCTCCGTCAGCGGCGACTACTATGACTTCATTCAACTCAGTCCCACGCACATCGCCATCGCTATCGCGGATATTTCGGGAAAAGGAATTTCGGCTGCACTTTTGATGGCCAGCCTGCAAGCAGCGCTGCGCAGCCAGCTTCTCGTGGAAGGCAGCGAGCGCCTGAGTATGATCGAGCTGGTCTCCCGGCTGAACAAGCATCTGGTGCGCAACACGGGTGACGACCGCTTCGCGACCTTTTTCATCGCCGTCTACGACAGCGCCACGCGCACCCTTCGTTATACCAACGCGGGCCACTTGCCGGCATTCCTGATCTGCAAGGGCGGCGCGCAACAATTGGACAAAGGCGGCATGGTCCTCGGCGTCCTGGAAGATTACGCTTATGAGGAAGGATCGATCACCGTAGCGCCTGACTCCCTGTTGATCGGATACAGTGACGGCCTCATCGAACCGGAAAACGTTTTTGGTGAAGAATTTGGAATTCGCCGCTTGCAGGAAGCCGCCGTTCGCGTGCACGCAGGCGCGCCCCTGATGGTGGCCGAGTCACTGATGGCCGCGGCCGAAGAGTGGGCCGGGACTCCCGAACAAGCCGACGACATGACCGTAATCGTCGCGCGGCTTCGGTAGTACCTCCGCTGCGGCTAGGCTATACTGAAATTTCTTCCAAAAGATTTTGCCGGGGAGAAGAATGACGCTGCGTAATCGGGTGGCGCTGGTAACAGGCGGGAGCCGGGGCATCGGCCGCGGGCTGGCATTGCGGCTGGCGCAGGATGGCGCGCGCATGGCCATCGCTTATCGCTCCAATAAAGCAGCCGCGCAACAGACACTCCGCCAATTGCAAGCCAACGGAGTGGATTGCGTTGCCGTTGAAACCGACATCACGGATGCGGGCCGTTGCGACCAGTTGGTCAAGACGGTTGTCGATCGCTTCGGGCGCCTTGACGTCATCGTCAACAATGTGGGCGATTTTCGCTGGGGCACGCTGGCGGAGTCCTTGCTGCCGGATTGGCAAGGCATCTTCACTTCAAATCTGTACACGGTTTTGTACATGTGCCGCGCCGCGTTGCCGCACATGCGCAAAGCACGATGGGGCCGGATCATCAATATGGGCGCCGTTGGCGCCGAGCGCGCGTTCGGCCAGGCGAAAATTTCGGCTTACGCCGCGGCAAAAGCCGCGGTAGTGGCGTTGTCTCGCTCCCTGGCGCTCGAGGAAGCCAAGAACGGCATCACCGTGAACGTTGTGAATCCTTCGAGTATTGATGA
>DATDHK010000611.1:0-4571 GCA_036521635.1 Bryobacteraceae bacterium
GGTGATATTCACCCAGGAAGCCGGGGCCGGGCTGCCAGTAGAATACGCCGTTTTTCATGCTGGAGCCGATCGGGAGAGGGCGATGCTCGCCGTTGACTAGCTGGTAGCCGGTGGTTGCGCCGAGCGGGATTTCTAGTTGGCCGACTTCTTCGATTTCGATTTCATTTGGAAACCGCTCCCTTACGGTCGCGGCTCGGTTGCGGGTTTGGAGGGGGTTACGGGTTTGTTCTTCTTCCGAGCCGCGACCGTGAGGGAGCGGTTCTTCCGGCTGCGCGGCTGAACCGCCGCCGCTGTTGAACACATTGAAATAGCGGCTGCCCAGCCCCTCGCCGTGGCCTGCGTTGTCGAAGACGTTCCAGGAAATTGTGTGAACGCCGCTGGTCAACGTCGTCGTGTCGATGTAGAAAAAGCCCACTGCGCCGCCGCTGTTCATCAAACCCGGGAACGCATTCGCGATGTCGGAACGGAACTGGTTGTAAGTGGGATGCCCCACCTGTTGACCGTCGATCACCACCGTGATGGTCGAGCCGTCGATGGGAATTTTGTTGGGATTCTGCGTCAGCGCCCAGCCGAAATTGAGGAACGCGTTGCCGGACGCCGTGCCGCCCTGTCCCGGCGTGTCGATGGTGCCGAACGGTTTCGACGCGTGCGCATTGTCGACCACTATCGTTTTCGTTCCCAGGTCCAGAGCACTGCCCGTCTTGCTGTGCGCAATGGCGTGCAGCTTGAAAGTCCCATTACCCTGCGGCAGGAAATTGGTGAGCATCTGGTAGCCCCAGCCGGCGCGGTAATTGAACGGCAAGTTGGGATTGAGCGCCTCGACGTCCGGCCGCGCGCCCTCGACAAAGACCGCATCGCCGATGAAGACCAGAGCGCCGGCCGGCTCACCGCCGACAGGCTCGCGCCAGATGTCGACCTTCACCACTTCGACCGCATCCAGCGCCCAACCGGTGACTGGAAGCGCGCCCACGATACCGGTGGTGTTATTGACCGGCGTGTCGAAACTGCCGAAAGGATTCGCGGGCGATGGGTTGAAAATATTTACCGGGATCTGCCGCGGCGATCCGGCGGCGCCCGCCGCGGTTACCGTGACGACGCCATTGAGGCCGTTGCTCGCCGACACCTGGAACGAGCCATTGCCCGCCCCAGAGCCTTGCAGCACGACGATGTTGGATTGATTGGAAACCGCCGTCCAGGCCACGCCGCCTCCGCCGGCAAAGGTCACCGTGACGGTCTGCGGACCGGTGGCCGTTCCATTTTGACTGAAGGCGAAATTCAATGTGGAGCGGCTCACCGACAACCCCGGCGTGGTGATGGCGGTGGAATCGGACGTGAACGCCGCTACCGAGCCGCCGCCCGCTGCGTTGGCCTGGTTGATCTGCGGAGAAGCTGCGCTTAGCCCGACGGTCACCGTTACGGTGATGGGAGCGTAGGCCGCGCCGCCATTCAAGACATCGCTGCGCGTGCAACTGGTGTTTTGACAAGTCCAGCCCGAACCCGACATCCCCACCAGAGTCAAGCCGGAAGGAAGCGTGTCAGTGACTGTTACGGCGCCGGCGGTGGGGCCTGCCCCGGCTGCGTTCGACACCGTTATCGTATAGGTTGCATTTTGCTGTCCGCGGGAAAAGTTTCCAACGTGAGTCTTGAGAATGCCGAGCGACGCCGTGTTGGTAGACTGCGTGACCGGGACCAGCATCCCGGCGATGGCCAGGCTTGCGCCGCGAGACGTTGGTCCCGAGTTCGGAGCAGCCGTAAAAGTGACGGCGCCATTGCCGATGCCCGTGATGGCGCTGGCCGGAGTGAGCCATGCCGGTATCAACAAAGCGCCCCAGCCGCAGCCGGCGGCAGCGGTGATGGATATTTGGACGGGGCCGCCGCCCTGCGGAACCTGGGGCGGAGTGCTGACCGAATAGGTGCAGAAGGACGGCGCCGGCGTCAGCTTTCGGACCACGTGATTGTTGTAGTCGGTAAAGTACACATTTCCCGATCTGTCGACAGCCAGGTTTTGCGAATAATAGTTATTCAGAACCGTACCGATCGTGCCGTCAACGGCCACTTTGCGAAGCCTTCCGATGCCGTTCTCGTAAATCAGGGTAGTGCCGAGAGCATCCACCGCAACGGCGATCGGACTGAATAGCGACGCGGACGTGGCCGGCCCGCCGTCGCCGCCATTGCCGCCGCCGGCAAAGGTGGTGATAGTGCCTTGAACGACCTTTCTAATCCGGATGTTCCCCGTATCCGCGATCAACAGGTTCGCGGCCGCGTCCAGCGCCAGGCCGTTCGGAGACACCATTGCCGAAGCAGCGGGTCCATTGTCTCCCAAACCATTGCTCCCGCCGCCGGCAAAAGTTGTGATAATGCCGCCCGCCACCTTGCGGATGCGCGCGTTTACGCTGTCGCTGATATATACATTGCCCGCCGCATCGGCCGCGATGCCTGCCGGACCCAGTAGTTTCGCGTTGATGGCGGGACCGTTGTCGCCGCTGAAGCCACCGGTGGAGCCGCCTGCGAAGGTAACAATTTTGCCCTGGCTGATCTTTCGTACCCGCGTAGACGAGTCGTTAATATAAACCGCCGACGCATTGTCAACGGCGACAGCGTAGACGCTGCTCATCGATGCCGATGTGGCGGGAATGTTTTCGCCGGTTCCAGACCCGCCGCCCGCGAAAGTATTAATGTTGCCATCGGGCGTCACCACGCGGACGCGTGTGCCGTCGGCAATATAGAGACCATGGATGAGGGAATCGAAAGCCAGCCCGGCCGGATTGTTGAGATACGCGCCGACAGCGGGTCCTCCATCGCCCATGTTCGGTGTCGAAGAACCTCCACCGCCGGCGACGATTGTATTGGAGTAGCTATTTATTGCGCCCATTGGTCCGGCGTCCTGATTAACGGTCAAGGTGACATCGGCGATCAGAATTTGTCCGGTTCGGGGGACCGCCCCGGGGTTCGATGCAAAAATAAACGGGACCTGCCCGGATCCCTGTCCGTTGGCGGCCAGCGGATTTAGCTGAATCCAAGGCGCCGTGGCGTAGGCATTCCAAGTACACGCCGATGAACTGGTAGCGATAGAAGCCACGCCGTCGCCGCCTTGAGCGGACGTGCCGGACACGGCGACATTGGCGCTGGCGGTACATGTGGACCCGCTCTGTGTGACGGCGATCGCCTTGCCGGCGATAGTCAGCGTGGTGGAACGCGCTGAAAAACTGTTTTGCGCCGCAAAAATCGTGATCGATGACGGGCCCGTTCCACTTGGGTTGGTGGGGACGCTGACCCAGGGAGCGCCCGCAACGGCTGTCCAGCTACAAGAGGAGGGCAGCGTCAGGCTGAGGTTGCGAATTCCTCCGCTGGAATCGAAAGCCACCGAGGACGGACTGATCACGGGATCCTGGCACGAACCCGCGTCCTGATTTACGGTGAACGTGGCGGTACCAATCTTGACCGTATGAGTGGCGCCCGAGAAGGTGTTGGGATTCTGGGGCACGGTTCCGGAGATCGCAATTGGGGAAGCGGAGACGACCCCGAATTTTGGGTTGGTCAACGTGATCGAGCCGTTGACCACAGCTTCCCACGGACAACCTGCGGCGAGCGTCAGGTTGAACGAAACCGGGCCTCCGCGTCCGGGCAAATTTTGAGACAGCGGCGCGATACCCGGGTTGCACAGCGTTGCGCTGTTGAAATCGATCTTGGTGACGACTATCGATTGGGTGCCAAATTGATTTGGGCCTTTCGGATTGGAAGCTTGAAACGCTCCGGCGGTAACCGGATACGTCAGGCTCTGGGAGAGGCCGGCAATATAGACGCCGCCGAGTCCGTCCAAAGCCAGTGCGTAGGCGCTCTCAGTGCCGCTGCTTCCGAGCAGAGTCGAGTATGACAGGGCGCTTCCATCGATGGCCACCCTGGTGAGGAACATGTCGTAGTCGCAACAGTTAAAATTCGCGATGCCGGGCACCGCTTTGAGCGCGCCCGGCGTGGTGGGGAAATTGGTGGATTGAGTGGAGCCGGCGACATAAGCGGCGCCATTGGAATCGACGGCGATTGCCGCGGTGGTGTCGCTGCTATTTCCACCCAGGTAAGTTGCATAGAGGAGGGATGTTCCGGTGGCGCTCAGCTTGGCGACGAACGCCGAAGTGTAGTAATAAGGCGAAGTTTTGACGGTTGAAAAAGCAGACGGCGTAGTTGGGAAATCCGTGGACCCGGTGTTGCCCGTAACGTAACAGTTCCCGGCCGCATCAATCGCCAGTCCGGTAAGAGTGTCCGACGAAGTACCGCCGAGATAGGTCGCGTAGACGAGCGCGGAACCGGACGGATTCAGCTTCACTATGAAGGCATCCTGGCTTCCCGCGAATGCGGTGGCGTAAGCGCCGGGGGTGGCGGGGAAATTAGAGGATTGAGTGGAGCCGCCCACATAAGCATTGCCGGACGCGTCGACGGCGATCGCGGCCGCGGTATCGTTCGCGCTTCCACCCAAATAAGTGGCGTACAAAATCTGTCCGGTGGAACTGAGTTTGGCGGCAAACGCGTCCGTGCCGCCGGCGGGGGTGGTTCTGTAACTGCCCGCGGTGACGGGG
>DATDHK010000612.1:0-4667 GCA_036521635.1 Bryobacteraceae bacterium
GGTCGAACCCTGGAAGTGCAGCGTGCTCTTGACGCCGGTACGCGAACGGTGGATCGATTCCCATTGCCCGCGTAGTGGTTGTAAAGGCGGAAACATGCGCCGGAACGGATCGCCGACCTCATGAACTACGAAGAAAGGGGAGAGAACAGCTCCCAGGTAGACGGCTGCCGCGGCCTCGGATGAAGAACCGCCCTTGGGGGCGTTACGCCATTGCACCGCTGCTACTTTGGACAGCTCGACGTTCTCACAGCTTGAAGGTTTGCGATTCGTGACATATGTCACGAACTGGTCGGTGACTCGGACGATACGGCCATCTTCCTTCCGGCCATCCGACCACGTCAATTGTGCAGAACCCAATCGCGGTTTACTTAGAAGCTGCCGAGCTGCCTCGGATAGTTGGGCGTCCTGCCCCAACAGAGTGGCAGGAAACAGTATCAAGGGAATCAGTTTGTCGTACTGCATCAGACATCCTCGCCCGCTATGGTCCAGTGTAAGTGATCCACATCGGGGAGACCCATACTAATTCGCCGTTTGTTTGTTCGCCGCGGACGTAGTAATAAGAGGTCTTGCCTTTTTCTGGATTGGTGTCGCGCCACGTGAAGTCGACGTTTGCTGTGCCGGGTTCGGTGGAATAAACATAGACGTTGTCCTTCACTACAAATACTTTCGAGAAAGGCGCAGTGCCCGCCAGCTTCACTTTCAACACCGGGGGCGTGGGGCTCGAAAACGCGTCGCCCATGATGTGATCGCCGCTGCTGTATTCGGCCAGGATGTGGTCGGTTGCGCCGTATACGTGGCGCTTTTTCAGAGCGTCCAGCAAGGCCTCGCGGGTGGGGGCCGTCGCCAGGATATTCGAATAGCTCATGTGCGTGGACCAGTGATCGGAACTGGCCTCGAATGCCAATTTGTAACCGCGCTCCAGCGCGAGGTTGATGAAGCCCTTGGGCCGCCAGCCGCCGATGGAATCCTGCGCATTGCTGGACCTCGGCGCTTCCGGCATTTCGTAATTCTGGCGATCGCCTTGATAAATCTCGACGGCGGGTTCGGAGTCGGGATCGTTGTCGCGCCAATCGGTTCCCATGTTCGTGGCGCTGGTGTGGGACGCCGTAATTCCGTTGAATTTTTTGAGATACGCGTACAGCATTTGCGTGTCGGGCGCGTTGACGACCGGCGTCTCCGCGGTCCGCGTTAACCGGGGCAGCGGGCGAATTCCTCGCTGCGCGAAAATGACGTTGCGGTGGCCTTCCGGATACGCCACACTGCGCTCGTAATTGAACATGGGCACAAAGCGGTTGGGCGCGTAGAAGATGTCGGTGAGCTTTTGCGAGAGCCACCAGGTATATTCGCGGCCGGCGCCGTTGTCGTGATCGCAGCAGCCCACCCAATCCATGTAGGAGCCGTCGATCATGTAACGATACTGGTCCAAGATCGTGCCGTCGGCGCCACCGTCCATCGAGATTTCGCTGTGCCGGTGGAATTCGCCGCGCAGGATCCTGAGATTTCCGTAACGGGTTTGCAGACGGTACTTGCGCATCATCGCAACCGAATCCTGTTCCGCTTTGTCGCGCGGATCGAGACCGGAAGCTGCGGCGATGGCGACACTCTTGGTGGCAGGCGCGCCCGAAGCGGGGCCTAGCGCTACGCGACTGGCATAGAGATCGTTGTTGTAAGGGTCCTTCGGAAATTCTTCATCCTCTGGCGGTGAGGTTCGCGAGCCGGGAAAATAAGTTAGTGGATGGAACTGGCGGCGTCCGTCCGACGATCCCAGGACGAGCAATTCGCCGGCCTTCACCGAAACCAACGCGGGCCGATTGTCCAGCAGGTTGTCGCTGTGATGCAGGTAGACGGGTCCGGTCCAGGCCGATCCGCTGTACGAGGCCAGATGCTCTGTCCAAACCGTGCCGATGCTGGTCCAGAAAACCGGATACGCGGAGCGGCACGCCACCCAAATCCGGCCGGAAGCATCGATGGTGAGCCGGGGCGCGGTGTTTCGCGGCGCACGCACGAGCGGCGTGGACTGATTCGGAATACGGCTCTTTGAAGAATTCGGATCGGGTGTGAGCCAGTTGTTCGAGTCCGCCTGGTGGCTGGTGGCTGTTTCTGGTGTGGCCGGCAATCCAGGCAGGGCGGTACCGATGTCGGTAGTCGGCTCAACTACAGCGCCCGTTCGCGTGAAGCCACGCAGGCGGATCGCGCGGCCCTGATAGAGACCCAGCCCACTGCTGTCCTGGGTTCCCCAGTTTTTGCCCCAGCGCTCGCCACCTTCTTCGTACGCTACCCACAACGTGCCGGCGGGATCGTAGGCGATGGATGGATACGCTTCGTATGCGGGCGTAGCGGCTACGGCTTTTTCGGCGGCCCATGCGCCCTCGGTTGCGGTGCGCACGAATACATCGTAGTTGCCGTTCCGGTAAGAATCCCAAGCGACGCTGACGCGGCCGGCCGAATCGGCGGCGATGCTTGGGTTCCATTCGTTACCGCTGGACGTGGAGACGGCGGCAGGCGCTGAAAACGCGTTGCCTCGCTGGCTGGAGGCGAAGATCGATGCCTTGCCGTCGCGCCAGCCTTGCCAGGTTACCCAAACATTTCCGCTGGAGTCCGTTGCGGCCGCAGGATCCGTGTCCGTTCCGGAGGCGTTGGAAATCCGCACTGCCGTGCCGGGTTTTCCATTCTCCACGACGCGTGCCCAGATGTCGAAATTCCCCTGGACGTTTGCGGACCAGAACACCCACGGGCGGCCTTTTCCGTCGACGGCGACGGTTGGCCGATAGAGATCTCCACCGGGTGCGCTGATAGGGATTGGTTCGCTCCAGGCTCCATTCGAGTAACACTTCAGAAGAATCTGGTCGCCTCCGGGCGGGGCGGTCATTAGGCCGAATTCATTGGGTGTCAGGCGAATGCGGTCGTGATTCGGGTTGTGCCGGAATTCAAGATAGGCGAGCCATACGTTGCCGGTCTTGTCGGATGCGGCGGCGGGATAATCCTGCTCATCGGGACTGCCGGCGACTTGCGACCATTCGGGCACGCGATCCACCAGAGCTTTTCCGTCGAGCGATTTTTTTGTGACGCCGTAGGGAACGTCACGGAGCCGGATAGAGAAGTTGCCTTGCGCCGTGCGAATGGCCACTTCGCTGTTTTCGCTTTCGCGATCCAGCAGGACCAGGATGCCGTTCGCCACTACTGGCGGAGGCGTTGCGGGTTGGCCGCCGCCGAACCGCCGGACTCGATGCGTGCTCAACCTCCATGCATTGCCGCGCAGCATGGCGTCGCCGCGGTCGAAGCGCCAGGGTTCAACGGCGGAGATGGTTGCGCCGGTGGCGGAGACTTCGCCATCCCACTTGGTTTCGGTCTGGTCGCCGACGCCGAGAAGAATTCGGACGCCGACGGCGCCGTGCGTGAGAAGTGCAAACGTACCGAAGAGAAGCAGAAGGCGATTCATGCTTCCTCCTTTCGTTTTTGCCTTCTCGGATAATACCGCAGTGAATGTGGGGCAGGATGGCATCCTGCCGCCGATTGAAAATCGGCCTGTAAATAATTCCGAATTCAGCGAAGGCCGATTTGACAATCGGCGGCAGGTTACCAACCTGCCCCACATCAATTCTCCGAGGGCTTTTCTACGTGGTCGATCACCAGGTGATCCACCGGGGCCTTGTCCGCTTCTAATTTGAGGCCGAGCTGCTTTTGTATGTCTGAAAAAACAGACGACGAAGCCCAATTCCTCATTGACGCGGCCAACGCGCGCTTCGCCTCACCCGGGTCTGTGCCGGAAGCCATCGCTTCCCGCATTTGGTTGAGACCTGGCACGCCGTCCAACGTCAAGGTGAAATCGTAGGCTTCTTTCAACCCGGTCTGATCCAGCACAACGCGGCCCATGCGATCCGTCAGGTAGCCGCTGAACGCGCGCATGGTCATGTTGTGGCATACCGCGCCCCCTTCCCCACCTAGTGCGCAGACGGGCTCTCCCTCGGCGGCCGTCTTCGGAAGTTTTGGTCCATTCGCCGCGACCACCAGCTTATAGACCGGCTCGGCTTTGGATTCACGATGGACCGTGAGCTTGAACCGGTCCGCCAACAATGTCTGCAGCATGCGCATAAGTTGTTCCTTCGGAACTTCGCGATCCGTTTTCGCGACTATGTCAAAAGTTCCCCGGTCGAGCAGGTCGCGGCTGCGCGAGTCCGCATTCGACACCGAGAAACTGATGACGCCGTACGCCTCCGAGATCAGCATTTTCAAAGTGAAACCGGTGTATTCGATCCCAGTGGGGTTCAGCCGCCGCGTGGGACGGCTCTTCTCCTTCCCTGCCCTGATCGACGCGACATCAAACGCCGGCGCCGGTGAAACAGCGGCTGGCGGCTGCGCCTGGATGCGGGGTGCGTTCAGAACACCAATCACAACCGGCCCCGCGACAGCCAACGTTCCGGCCACGGCCAGCAGCAGTTTTCTTCCCGAATCCAAATTGCGCGCGGCCGGATGCCGCATGATTCCGCGGATGCGCTTTCTGAGATTCGACCCGGCAATACCGGCCACGCATGTTAACGGCGATTCCAGGTACAATTCACAAACTTTGAGGATGCCTGCGGCATAGACCGACGGTTCATTGCCCAGCCGCAGCACTTCCTCGTCGCAGCCGCGCTCGCGTTCGTCGACTAATCGCTTTCCGATCCACC
>DATDHK010000613.1:0-3294 GCA_036521635.1 Bryobacteraceae bacterium
ATCTCGTACCTCCGACCACGGTGCCGCATTGTGACGCCCTAGCAGGTCTCCCACTTTCTGCCGCAGCCGGGAAACGCTCTTCTTCGACGGACTCGCACCCAGATACACATGACCGTTCTTCCGCAGATGATGCGGCCCGAATTCTGGTCTTGCAGATAACGTCGCAACTAAGAGTCAGGTTGGAATCGCACCAATGCCAGACGGATGAAGGGAAAATAGGTGAAGAAGCTGACCGTGTCGAAAAGGCCATGCGTGAGGTCAGTCAGGTTCACGTCAATCCGCAGGTCTGCGTACCATGATTGGCGCTTTGCATCCCAATGTACCGGGTACGCCGCAATATCGACCTTCTCAGATGTTTCGTCAAGTTGAACTTCCGTGACATATTGCGCGCCTCCCAGAAACTGGGACTGGTTCGCCAAGCCGGTTGTAGCCGCCTCGCTTTGAAAACACAAGACATAAACGCGCGATCAACGATTTTTCTGTCAAATTGGGGGTACCCTGGGGGTACTGGGTTCTCGACGGGGAGGCGCTCATTCAGTCATTCGGCGAAGTTCAGCCCGGTTAATTGTACCGGGATCTCAGCTCAAGGGTCGCGTCTCCGTCAGCGCTTCCTGGGAATCGTGCCGCCTGGTGCGGGCAAGGCTTCACTCGACATAGGCGGCGCACCGTCGTCGAAGGAGAGGCTGCACTGGAAAGTGAATGCCAGATTCGGCCAGTCTTTCGAACGTGCCGTTGCAGTGAAATCCGCCGGTACCCCCCGTCGAGGACTCCAGCGCCGGGGCAAGGCGGGTCGTGGATTCTCCCACTCACTTCGATTTTTGGCTACCGACAGAACTCCGCTATTTCAGCACGTCAGCCTGTGACGGCAACCTCGCTGCCTTTGGCTTGCGCTTCGTCTTACGCTTCACCTTGGCTTCCGCGGCCTTCGGCGGCGCTGCCAACTTTACCCCTGTATTGAAGAACTCAATGCCGTCATGGGAAAACCGCAACTGCTTACCCTTGTGGTCTGCGAAGAACTGGAGGTCGAGCACGGTGAAGTAGATTCCGTCCGCGTACTCCCAATACTGCGGAATCAGCACATCTCCGACATAGAGCCTCCAGCCCATCGAAGTGACCGGTGGCTTCTCCTTGAGCTTGACCTTGACTACATGGACGGCCTCCGGCTCGGCCTGTTTAGTTCGCGCAATCACCGCGCGGTCCGCATCCGTGGGTTCTGCGGCCACGACTTCCACGGCCGCAATCTTGGGTGGTACTGGTGCATGCATGACGTTACCTCGAATAAACCAAAGTCAGTTGGAGAATTGCAAATCGCCCGCGTAGACCACGCCCGCCGGCCTGCGGTCAAACACCAGAGCGATAGAGCGAAGGTCGCTGGGATCCACGCCACACTCAAGGAGCCGGGCAACCGGGAGCCGCAGCGATTGCATTACGATCTTGGCCGGTCCGAACGGCGGAGGGTCCGGATAGAGCAGCCGGTGCAGGGAACTGGCCGGGATCGAGACAGTTCTCGAGCCGCTGGAAACCTCCAGCGAAAGATCCATATCGCGGTTGGCGGCGTTGGGTGGCTCGGTGGATTGGCCTACGCGCAGTGAAAGCACACGGTAGCGCTCGGCCGGCAGCGTCGCCGGATCCACTTGCAACAGCAACCGCGACCCGAGCGCGTTCCAGGTCAGACGCAGCGTGATCGTAGTGGTAGGAAACCCGCCTACCAGGGCCGTCAACTGGCGCGCGGCAGCCACGCCATCGGCCGCAACCGTGCCTTGTACCGGGAGCGATACAACCGGCGGCGCCAGGCCCTCCTGATTGTGCTGCACGAAAATCCGCTCCGCGTCCTGATACTGAGAAACCAGTTCGGTACCCGATGGATCCCACTGGCCGGCGGCGTGGTCGTGCAGCACGGCGAAATAGGCTTTGCGGTCTAGGAGCACGGCTTGCGCCACCGCGCCGATGTGAACCATCGCGATTTGCTCCTGGCTCGGGCGCGGCATCGCCACGCCTGGCGGCGTTTCCGGCGCCCAGACGCTGTTGAACTGGTTGTGATTCGCTTTGTGAACCCAGAGCATCGCTTTGAACTTGCCGTCGGACACAGTGGGGTTGGCCAGATCCACGGCATGCGCCCGTTCATAGGTGTGATAGCCCTCAAACGTGAACACGTCGGAGTCCTTGCTGCCATGGATGATGACATACGAATCCGGCACCACCGTGGGTCCGGTGGGCGGCGTGAACTGCCGGTCGGTGGGCGCGATCGCGAGCGCGGCGGTGATTCCGAAGCGATAGGGGCCGAGTCCGGCGGAGCCGTCCAGCAGCACGCCGCCGACGGACGGCTGTTGGTTGAAGAAGGACGCATGCCCCACCGCCTCGCCGCCACGCGAGTGGCCCACGATAAGGATCCGGTTCAGGTCCACCTTGCCGTGAAGCGGATGCGCAGCCGTGTTATTCCAGGTGCGGAACTGGCGCAGGTGCTCCAGGTGAACGATCGCGCGGGCCCCATTCTCGCCGAAGTTGAAGCCATTCAGGAAATTCACGTCAATGGTCGCCGCGATGATCCCCTGCGAAGCCAGGAGCCGGCACAAGTAGAGATACCCGGGCGTGGAGTTCTCAAACGGGTTGTGATTGCCGTGGGCGAACAGGGCCAGCGGGAATGGTCCCCGGCCTTGCGGTATGCAGATGTGCCCGTTCAGCGGCACGTTGGTGTTGGTGAACGGCCACGGGGTGGCAGCGCCGAGGTTCGCGAATGGCGAAATATCTCTCCGCCCGGTGACGTAAGCCGGGTCGGGCGCGTTGTAGATCGCGTATTGATTCAACGCAGCCGGATACGGCAGTGGGGGTGAGCCGTAAATGACCGTATCAAACTGCAAGTCGCCGGGGAGACCCGGATTCGTCAGTCCTACGCCTTCTATTTCGATGGACATTTTTCGGCCCTCTAACCTGGGACGTTAGCTGCGATGCTGGCGTCTCAATCAATAGTGTTGCGCCGAGGGGAACCGTTTCAGGGCGGGGGTGGACAAATTAGCTGGGATTTCCCGTTGCGCGCCGAGCGCCACAGAATGCCGCCCTATTTGTATGGTGTCTTTTCCCATCCGCTCTGCCAGCGGACATTTCACTTGCTAATTGAACCGACATATCACATGCTAACGACACGTTATGCCGGTCAACAGTCGGTGAGGCTCAAATCCCAACCACAAAGTTCGACCGCATCTTAGTGGACGCCCGTGCTCAGAGCACGGGCACCCTCGGCGGCAATCCGGAAATCAAGTGGCGTCTCGAGCCGCCCGATTTGCTATCCAATTACAA
>DATDHK010000614.1:0-2223 GCA_036521635.1 Bryobacteraceae bacterium
GCAGCGATCCTCGAATTGCTCCAGAATGTCGGCCGTCCCATCGGTCGATGCATTGTCCACGACAATGATTTCCCGGTTGGGGTAACGTTGCGCCAACACAGATTCAAGGCATCGTTTGATAAATCGACCGCTGTTGAAGGTTACGATTGTTACGGAAACCCGGCCGTTATAGGACATGTATGTGGGTCGTGTCTCTATTCATTGGTTTTATGTTTTTCACCCAACTGCCTTACCGCTCAACGCGATTCTCACTATCCTTGCATAGACCGGAATCGGCCTAAGGCTCCCCCTGCGAATCGTCTCAAACACGGCTCGAAACACGGAGCCTAGCACTACTGCCGCGCTCACTCCCCGAAATGCGTATGGCCGGAAGTGCTTAGAGGCGTACCTTAGAAGGCTAACATACCAGCTAAGCTGGCGGCACCCCCAATTCATGCTTGCAATACTATGGCCACCTTGATGACGAGCCGTAACTTCCGGCACATACAGGATTTTCAGGCCCAGATCGCGCGCCCGCTTCGAAAAATCGACATCCTCAAACCAGAGCGGACGGAACTGTGTGTCAAATCCCCCCAGCCGATGCCACACTTCGCGACGGAACATGAGAAATGCGCCGGGCGGCTGGTCGGCTTCCGACGGCTGGGAAAGGTCGACATCCAGGCACCGGTAACGCCGGTTGACCTTGTTGCCCGGGAATAGACGATTGATGCCGAGCACCTCGAAAGCCAGCGTCCAGGCGGTAGGGAATCGCCGTAAGGTAAATCCTTCCTGGGCCCCGCCGGCCGCATCGATCAATTTGCCCGACGCCAACCCGACGCCCTCACGCGCGCAGGCTTCGGCCAGCCCTTCGATCGAAGTGGAAAGCTCCACGTCCGGATTCAGCAGCAGGATCAGCTCCGTGTCGAGCGCGTCCACTCCCTGATTCACGGCGGCGGCGAAGCCACGATTACTCGAATTCACAATCAGCTTCACCGCCGATTTTTGCCGGACGACGTTCACGGTGTCATCCTCGGAATGATTGTCGATCACCACGACCGGCAAGTGCGCGCAGGCGTCCAGGCAGCGTCCAATGACGTCCGCCGAATTGTAGGTCACCACTACGACGCCGGTGGTCATGTCAGCGCGAAGTAGAGCTTCCAGTAAAGATCGAAGCCGGTCAATTGCTGTAATTCGCGGATGTCGTTTTCGCTGCGCTCCAGAATCGCCGTCATTCCGACCCGCGGCCGTGAGGGAGCGGTCTTCCTGGTCTGCTGAAAAAGACGCAGCCCTTCCAGTTTGCCTTTGAGATAGGCGAAAGCCGCGCCGTGCCGGAGTGCAACTAATCCCCATAAACCTTGCGCAATGAAAACTGGCCAGCCATAGCGTAAGATCCATTTCGGCGGATAGTGTTTCGCGATCAGCAGCAATTGGTTGCGGGAAATTTTCTGTACCGTGTCGCGATGCCAGCGTCCCAGCGTCGCGCTGCCGGCGTGATAGGCGACGGCTTGCGGGACGTAGACGCCGCTGAATCCGGCCATCGCGCAACGAATGCCAAAGTCGATATCTTCCAGATAGGATTCAAATTGTTCGTCGAGAAACCCCGTGCGCTCGAACAGCTCGGTGCGAAATAGGGCTGCCGTGAACGGTGCAAACCAAATTTCACGGGGCTGATTCCATACGGGTGAGTCGGGCCGGCCATTCCCACAGCGCCAGGCGCAGCCTCCGCGGCAGATTGCGTCGAAGGCGCCGTCAATCCTGTGCCGCTCGGACTCGTCAAGCAGCTTCCCGGTGGCGAACCAGGCATTGGCGGACTCGGCATTTGACACGAGTTGCGCGAGCCACTCCGGCTCAGGCGAAACGTCGTTGTTCATGACAGCGATCCACTCGGCGGCGGCGGCGGACTGGATTCCGCGGTTGACAGCATGGCTGAACCCAGTATTGGTGCGTAGCTCGATAACTGAAGCGCCAGCGTTTTTGGCCACGGCGAGTGATTCATCCGTGCTTCCGTTATCAACCACAATGACCCGCTCAATCGAACACGTTTGCCGTTGCAGCCCCTCCAGCAATTTCGCCAGCCGGGCAGCCCCATTCCAATTAGGAATCACAACAGCAACTTGCAACATTCAATTATGTGGGGCAGGTTGGTAACCTGCCGCCGATTGGCAATCGGCGTATCAAAGCTTCCGAAAATCTTTCCGATCCAGCAGCAGGCCGATTACCAATCGGCAGCAGGTTACCAACCTG
>DATDHK010000615.1:0-13149 GCA_036521635.1 Bryobacteraceae bacterium
AGTTTGGAAGGACCTACGGCTGGTGCTTCAGTTCCTGGAAAGCCATCCGCTGCGCGAGGCGTTTTCCCGATTACCTCCGACCTTTTCCTGGACGCAGATATGGCGGGGCGATTTGAAGCCGACTTATCTGACATTGACCCGTTCTCGCGATTGTCTCCGGCGGTTCGCGCACTCGCATCCGGCGGACCAGGTGGAAGGCTATCTCAATCATATCCAGCTCGGAGTGCGGAGAGAGGTTAAAGAGTACGACAAAATATACTACACGAGTTGGTGCTCGCTGAAAAGAGTATACTGCTTGGCGGCCAGGCATCTGGTCGCTTGGACGTTGCAAGCGGAATGGAAGAAGGGCATTTCCGAGAGCGTGGTGGAATCGAAGCGAAAGCCCGACCCGGTCAATCCGCCGCCTCCCCACGGCGATGACGAAAAAGATATATGGTATGCGGAGGAATTTGTGGCTCTGCAATATGTCGAATTCATTCGCTACGTCCTGCTGCAGATGCGGAATTTTCTGGAGTTCGCGACCACGGGTTTTGTGTTGCTGACGGTCGCCCTACTGGTTTTTCCTTTCGAAGGACACCGGACGCTGAGCATTTTCACGCTGGCCATGTTCGCCGTGTTGGCGGTCTGCATCATCAGGGTGTTTAATCAAATGGATCGCAATCCGCTGCTTAGCCGCCTCAGCGGCACCAAAGCCAATCAACTGGATTTCAACTTTTTTACACGCGTGCTCGCCTATGGGGGTTTGCCGTTGCTTACTTTGCTGGGAACGATGTTCCCCACCATTGGGAGTTTCTTGTTCTCGTGGCTGCAGCCCGCGCTGCAGGCCATGAAGTAGTTAGCCGCGCTCGAACAAGTTCCCAGGGTTAAGAAGCCAGTTTGGGTCCAGACGGTGTTTTACCTGCTTCATCGCTTCGATCTGGTTTTCGCTGTATTGCAATTTGAGCAGATGCGCCTTGCGCTTTCCCAGGCCATGTTCGGCGGAAACTGTGCCGCCGAGCGCGACGGCCTGCCGGGCGAAGTCCAGCATCAGTTCCTGACCTGTCTCAAATTGGGCTTCGGAGTCCGGAAGGATGTTGACGTGAACATGAGCGTCGCCCAGGTGACCGAAAATCACGTAGTCGAGCGATTGTTCCCGCAGCGCCGCGTGATAATAAGCCAACATTTCGCGATTTCGATCGAGCGGAACCGCATAGTCGGAGTTCAGTTTTAGAAAGCCCCGGCGGCGCATGGTGTCGTTCACAAGCTCCGGCAGTGCGTGGCGGAAACGGCGGAAGCGTTCGCGATCCTGACCGCTGGCCGCAAACCAACTGTCTTCGGGCGCGTGCTCCGCCCAGAAGTCGATGTCTCCGTTTTCCTGCTCGATCAGCAGCGCGGCTCCGGAATCCCGCGGCGTTTCCGGATGGCGTTGACGTAGGAATTCCAGCGAATTGCGATCGAAGTATTCGATCATGCGGAGGCCTTCGACGTTGCGCCACGCATCCACGGCGTCGAGGGCTGCGTCGTCGCCGGAAAAGAATACGACTCCGGCGAGAACGCCGGCCGGCTTCTTCAGGAGCCGCACTTCGGCCTCAGTGACGATGCCCAGCGTTCCTTCACTGCCGATGAATAAATCGATCCAGTCCATGCCAGGCGCCAGTTGGTAACCGGCGGTATTCTTGGTTGTCTTCGGCAAAGGAATCGGGGGGACATCGAAGTCGATCTTGTCGCCACGTTTCACGTCGAGAACGCGGCCATCCACTAACGCCACGCGCAAGCCGAGAATGTGGCGGCGAGTACTGCCGTAGCGAAAACTGCGCGATCCACTGGCGTTGGTTGCGATGACGCCACCGATACTTGCGGTACGCTCGGTGGGGTCCGGCGCATAGAATTGACCGGTGGGCTCGGCGGCGGCTTGCAGGTCTTCGAGCGAGATTCCGGGGCCTGCAATCGCATAACCATCGTTAATTTCCAAGCGCCGGAATTTTTCGAGCGATACTACCCAACCGCCTTGCGCCACACGTCCACCGGTGAGGCCCGTGCCCGCGCCGGAGATGGTGACTGGCACTTGATCGCGCGAGGCATTGTGAAGAATTCCGAGGAGTTCAGGTTCGTTGGCCGGGACAAATACCTGGTCGGCGTGGCCGCGATAGCCCGACGCGTCTTCGAGGTAGGCGTTCAATTTGCCGCAAGCTGCCGCAGCACGTACGGCAGGATTCCACCGTTCCGGTAATATTCCACTTCCTGCGGCGTGTCGATCCGCACGATCGCTTCGAATTTCTTTTCCCCCGCGCGAACTTGGGCATGCGCACCGTTTGCAATTGCGCCGGAAATTCCTTCGATCGAGTATTGCTCCAGGCCGGTCAATCCGATCGTTTCGCGATTTTGTCCCGGCAAAAACTGTAGCGGCAGTACGCCCATCCCTACCAGGTTCGAGCGGTGGATGCGCTCGAAACTTTCGGCGATCACCGCCTTCACGCCCAACAGCAGTGTGCCCTTCGCCGCCCAATCGCGCGACGAGCCGGAGCCATATTCCTTGCCGGCGATGATCAGCAGGGGCGTGCCCTCTTGTTGATAGCGCATGGCGGCATCGTAGATAAACATCTGCTCGCCGTCCGGCTGATGCGTGGTCCATCCGCCTTCGGTTCCGGGCGCCAGCATATTTCGCAAGCGAATATTCGCCAGCGTTCCGCGGACCATTACGTCATCGTTGCCGCGCCGCGCGCCGTAGGAATTGAAGTCGCCTGGCTTGACATCGCGCGAGATCAGAAACTTGCCGGCCGGGCTGTCCACCGGAATCGACCCGGCGGGCGAGATGTGATCGGTAGTCACCGAGTCGCCCAGCATCGCCAGCACTCGCAGGCCGCTGAAGTTCTGAATTGGCCTGGATGGATCGGCCATCTTCTGAAAGTACGGAGGATTCTTGATGTAGGTGGAGTTGCTGTCCCACTCGTACAGGTCGCCGCTCGGCACCTTCACGGAATTCCAACGCTGGTCGCCTTCGAAGACCGCCGCGTATTGCTTTTCGAACATCTCGCCGCGCACGGATCGCTTCACCACCGCCGCGACCTCTTCAGGCGTGGGCCAGATATCGCGCAGGAAAACATCTTCGCCGGATTGGTCTTTACCAATCGGATCGTTTTGCAGATCGATGTCGACGCGGCCCGCCAGCGCATATGCCACCACCAGCGGCGGCGATGCGAGATAATTTGCGCGCACCAGCGAATTGATGCGTCCTTCGAAATTGCGATTGCCGCTGAGCACCGCTGCCACTACCAACTTCTCCTTCGTTACAGCTTCGGCGATGGCATCCGGCAACGGGCCGCTGTTGCCGATGCAGGTAGTGCAGCCATAGCCCACCAGGTTGAACTGCAGCTTATCGAGAAAAGGCGTCAGGCCGGCGTCGTTGAGATAATCGGTCACAACTTTCGAGCCGGGCGCGAGGCTCGACTTCACCCAGGGCTTGGTGGTCATGCCCTTTTCCACTGCTTTCTTCGCGAGCAGTCCCGCGGCCACCATCACGGATGGATTCGAAGTGTTGGTGCAGCTTGTGATGGCCGCGATCACAACCGAGCCGTCGTGTATGGTGGACGTCGGTCCGTTGCTGCCGACCATAGCGCTTCGCGGCGCAGCATTCAGTCCGTCGAGGAAATTTTTCTTGACGTCCGGCAGATTGATGCGATCCTGCGGACGCTTAGGACCGGCCAGCGACGGCACTACGGTCGAAAGATCCAGCGCCAGCGTATCCGAATATTCCGGCTCCGGAGAATCCGCCGATAGAAACAGACCCTGGGCCTTGGCGTAAGCTTCCACCAACGCGATCAATTCCGGTGGACGATTGGAAAGCCGCAGATAATCCAGCGTCTGGTGATCGATGGGAAAGAATCCGATGGTTGCGCCATACTCGGGCGCCATGTTTCCGATAGTGGCGCGATCCGCCAGCGGCAGCGCAGCCACTCCACTTCCATAGAACTCCACAAACTTGCCGACCACGCCTTTCTTGCGGAGCATCTGCGTGACGGTCAACACCAGGTCGGTTGCGGTGGAGCCTTCTGGCAGGCAGCCTGTCAATTTGAATCCGACTACCTCCGGCAGCAGCATTGATATGGGCTGGCCAAGCATGCAAGCCTCGGCCTCGATGCCGCCGACGCCCCAGCCGACGACGCCCAACCCGTTGATCATGGTGGTGTGTGAATCGGTGCCCATCACGGTGTCGGGGTAAGCCAGCACAGGCGACTCGCGCCGGTCCGTGAACACAACGGGCGCCAAATATTCCAGATTTACCTGATGCACGATGCCCGTATCCGGCGGCACTACTCTGAAATTCTGAAACGCCTTCTGCCCCCAGCGCAGAAATGCATAGCGCTCCTGATTGCGCTGGAATTCCAGCAGCGCGTTAAAGCTGAAGGAATCTTTCGTGCCAAATTGATCGACCTGCACCGAGTGATCGATCACTAGGTCCACTGGGATCAGCGGATTCGCCAGCTTGGGGTCTGCTCCTATGCCTCGCAGGGCGTCGCGCATCGCGGCTAAGTCGACGACACAGGGAACGCCAGTGAAATCCTGCAACAGAACGCGCGCCGGTCGAAAATTAATTTCTCGAACCGGGCCGCCGATCCGCCACTTGGCGACGTATTCAATATCGGATGCTTTGACAGTCCGGCCGTCCTCCGATCGCAGCAGATTCTCAAGCAGGATTTTGATGGAGTACGGAATGCGCGAAATGTTACCCACGCGCCGCTCTTCCAGGGATTGAAGCGAGTAATAGCGATACTGTTTTCCGGCAACGGTGAGTGTGGAAGCGGCTCCGAAACTGTTCAACTTGTTCACATCTTTATTGTAATGTTTCGCAGTACATTGAGGGCCTGTCGCAACGAAATCGCGGATTCTTTTGTGGGGCAGGTTGGTAACCTGCCGCCGATTGAAAATCGGCCAGTGAAGATTCTCCTAATTCAGCAACAGGCCGATTTTCAATCGGCGGCAGATTACCAATCTGCCCCACATCCAATCTGCTATGATCTTGGCATCTTGCGGTAAACGGGGAGAACCATGACCATTCAAAAATTCGTCGGCATTAGCCATGCGTGTTTGTTGAGCGCTGCTATTCTGCTGGCTCAAACTTCGACATCTGAAATTACCGGAACCGTTCGCGATACCACCGGCGCCGTGGTGCCCGGCTCGAACGTCACCGCGCTCAATGAGGCCACCGGCGTCACTTTCAAACAAACCACGACCGCCGCCGGACTCTACGCGTTCCCTGGCCTTGCCTCCGGCAGCTATACCGTCAGCGCCGAGATGCAGGGATTCAAGACCAGCAAAAAGACCGGCAATATTCTGGTGGTGAACACTCCGCTTACCGTCGACCTGACGTTGGAAGTGGGGACCTCCACCGAAGTTGTCAACGTGGAGGCGAAGTCCGTTGCGCTGCAGACCGAGAACGCTTCGATCGGAAACGTCGTCAGCGAAAAGGCGATCAAAGAGTTGCCCTTGAACGGCCGCAATCCGCTCACGCTGCTGGTGCTCGAACCGGGCGTGGTGCAACGCTCGTTCGGCGGCGCAGGCTCCGGCATTTCCGTGAACGGTTCGCGCGACCGAGCGTTCAACGTCACCATCGACGGCATTGAAGCCAATGAATCCACGGTGCCCAATCCGTTGTCGAATCTGTATCGCCTGACGCCGGACAATGTTCAGGAATACAAGGTCACCACCAACAACGCCACTCCCGAAGAAGGACGCAACAGCGGCGCATCGATCAACATCGCCACCAAGGGCGGGACCAATCAGTTCCACGGCACCGTGTTCGAATTCCTGCGGAATACGAATCTCAACGCCAACGAATTTTTCGCCAACGCGCAAGGCAATCCGAAGGCGGACATCAAGCTGAATCAGTTCGGCGCGCAGATCAGCGGCCCTATTATCAAGAACAAGACATTCTTCTTCTTTAGCTGGGCCGATCAGAAAGTCAACGTGAGCACGCCGATCGATACCAGTTTCGGACTGCCGACGTTGTACACGCCGACGGCCCTGGCTGGAGTCTACCGTTACTTCGTAGCCGATCCAAAAAACCCTTTTACCTTGAATGGGACAACGATCAAAGGAAATACGCCGGCGCTGGTAGACCCGCACACGGGCGCGTTGCTGCCGGGCGTGCGGACATGCGCCAGCCCGACGGATCTGAATTGCGTGGCAAGCTACAATTTCGCGGCAAACGATCCGAAGGGAATCGGCGTAGATCCGACCATCGCGAAGTTGTTCGCCACCTACCCCAAGCCGAATAACTACTCGGCGTTGGGCGACGGATTGAACACGGGCACTTACGAATGGAATCCGCCCACGCATTTCCGCGGCCCGAATTACATGTATCGCATCGATCACACATTCAATGAGCGCAACAACCTGTTCGGACGCTGGCTGCAAGGCACTTACAATACGCTGCTGGGCGATCCGTTGAACGGACGGCCCCAAGTTTTTCCAGGCTTCACGCCGCTGGGCGAGGTTTATCGGACGACTAAGAATCTCGCGATCACCTACCGGCACGTATTTTCGCCGCGCGTGGTGAACGAACTAACCGCGGGCTTCTCGCGCTTCATTTTCCTGTTCACCCAAGGCGAGGCGAATCCAACCTGGCCGAGCGTTGTTCCCTACAGCTTCGCCAACGCGTCGCTGCCATACATCAACACGCCGCGGACGTTCCGCGCCGTAACCACGCCGCAGCTCATCGACAACATAAGTATCGTGAAGGGCTCGCACGTTTTCCGCATGGGCGCAAACATCCGCCTGTATGAACACAACGATCAACGCGGCCAACCCGGCGGTATCAACGTTACGCCCAGCCTGTCGTTCAGCGGCGCCACGCGTCCGCCATCCGGATTCACCACGCCCACCGTGGCAACCTCCACTGTCGCGGGCATCAGCGGCACTGACAACACCCGCCTGCTTGGAACCATTAACGACGTTCTCGGTATTCCGGCGCGCCTTTCGCAGGTATTTCTGGGCGACCTGAAATCCAATACGTACCTGCCGTTTATTTCAGGGAATGTCGTCACGCTTTGGGATGAGGGTACGCGGCTCAAGCAGTACAATTTCTTCGGGCAGGACGAATGGCGCATCCGGCGGAACCTGGTGGTGAACTACGGCATACGGTGGGAGATCAACACTGCGCCGTCAGAATCCGGCGGGCGCGTGTACGTTCCGAACAGCTCCATCACCGATGGAAGCACGGTGACTTTCGTACACGCCGACCGATGGTTCAAGAACAATAACATTAATGCCTTCGCGCCACGCATCGGAATCACCTGGTCTCCGGGCAACAGCCAGAAGATGGTAATTCGCGCCGGATACGGAATCGCGTTCGATCCGCTATCGTCGTTCGAAGTGACGGCGGCCGCTGGTAAAGTGCCGGGCCTGACGCTGCAATGTTCGTCGACGGTTGGCGGAGCAACCACTCCGGGATGCCAGACCGCCCCGGACGTCCGTATTGCGCAAGGCTTTCCACTGGCGCTCACTCCGCCCACAACGCAGCCATCGTCGTTCCTGACTCCGCCCGCACAATTACTGAGCAATGCGCCGGCCTTGACAGTGTTCGACCAGAATTTCAAAATGCCGACCGTTCACGAATGGAGCTTGACCATTCAACGTGAACTGCCCGGCGGTTTCCTTGCTCAGGTGGGATATATTGGCCGGCGTGGTTTGCGCTTGCAGCGTGCCTATGACGTGAATCAGATCAACGCCGATCCAATTCTGCCGTCGTTCATCGCGATGCAACAGAACGTGGGGCTTGGTTGCAATCCGGATGGCACCGGCTGCCCCGCCGGCGCTGTACCGCGCACCGTACCGATCGTGGCCAACGGCACTGTGACCGGCGCCTTCGTCAATTCGAGCACCACGCGCACGGATCTAACGCAAAACGGCGCCGGCAATTTCGCGGGGCGTGTGGAGCAGACCACGCTGGCGGCGCACCTGCGGCCGAATCAACAATTCGGCATCATCACTTACCTCGATTCGGGCGGCGACTCTTATTACCACGCTGGACAGTTGACGGTGCGCAAGAGCTTTAGCCACGGTTTGCTCTTCGGATTGGCGTATACATTTGGAAAATCCATCGACGATCAGTCCGTGGATCCGGTGGGCGCGTCTTCCGGCGGCGGCTTGAGCACCACCAATTCCCGCACTCCGACCGACATAAGAACCTGGCGCAACGAGCGGGCGTTGAGCGACTTCAACCGCACGCATGTCGTCACCATCAATTCTGTATATGAACTGCCCTTCGGCCGCGGCAAGATGTTCGTGGGATCGGCCAATGGCTTCGTCGACCGGATTATCGGCGGATGGAGTCTGGCGGGATTGTACACGTTCCAGAGCGGCGAGCCGTTCAGCGTTACCAGCGGAATCCGCACCTCGAATTTTTCGCACACGTCGCGCGCCGACTTCGTGGGAGCAAAGCCGGACGTGCATTATCACGACGTAGCTGGCGCTTTCGGACCGGTAGTGTTCGATAGCGTCAGCGCATTCGCAATTCCCGTTCCTGGAGGCGACGGTGCGGGCCGCAACATCTTCTTTGCCAAGTCGTATTGGAATACGGACCTGAGCGTGACCAAGACTATTCCGATCCATGAGAAGGTTCGCCTACAGTTCCGCGCCGAGGCGTTCAATGCGTTGAACCATCCGAACTTCGATAATCCGCGCGACGCATCCGTGGGGTCGCCCAGCATTCAGTCGTCGGTATTTGCTGGCACTTGCTGCGCGACGGTTGCGCCGCCCACCACGCAGACCATTATTCAGACGGGCGAGTCGCCTCGAGTGATTCAACTGGCGTTGAAGCTGGATTTCTAGGCTGCTTCAAAACAACATAGGCTGAAGCCTGTGCCACCAAGATCTCAAAGGTGGCCCAGGCTTCAGCCTGTGTTAGCGTTAGATCTCCACCAACAATGCGCCCCAATGGAAGCCTGCGCCGAACGCTGCGAAGCAGATGATCTCCCCGGGAACCGGACTATGCTCCTGCCACCATTCCGAAGCCGCGATTAGCATCGAGGCCGACGATGTGTTTCCGTAGCGGCGAATGTTCGAATAGAACTTCCCTGGTTCCACTTGAAGCGCGCGCGCGACGCGATCGATCAGATTCTGATTCGCCTGGTGCATGAGAAAGATCTCGACCGACGCCGCGCTTCTCGAATTCTTCTGAAGCAGCTCGGAGATTGCGCCTGGAATCTTGCGCGAAGCCTGCATGATTACCGAGCGGCCGTTCATCGCGAGCGGCGTTTCAAACTCAAGCCGCAAGTCTTCCGCGAACGCACCGTCGGAATGTAAAACCGCATCCACAATTTTCGCCGGCCCATCTCCCGGCGCAATTATGCAAGCGCCCGCGCCGTCGCCGAACAGGATCGCAACGCCGGGCTCCGCTGGCGCAAGGGAAGCAACAGCCGACATTTTCTCCGACGCCACCACCAGCACATTGCCGTGCACTTGAGCCAGCGATTGCGCCAGCGCCATGCCGAACAGCCCGCCGGCGCTGGCCATGGGCAGATCGAGCGCGGGAATATTCGCCGCTCCAAGTTGATGCGCGACGGTGGAAGCCGGTCCAGGAAAGCGGCGCTCCGCGGAACCCGAGGACACGATCAACATGCCAATGTGCGCGGCGCTCATTCCGGCTTGATTGAGACATTGCTTCGCCGCCGCGACGGCCATGCCGGCCACGGTTTCGTCAGGCGAGGCGTACCGGCGTTCCTCAATTCCCGACATTTCGACAATCCAAGCCGGCGTGCAATTCAACTGACCCGCAAGCTCTTCGTTCGTGACAACACGCGCAGGCAGGTATGCGCCGAAGGCTTTCAGAAACGCCACTGGATTACTTTCTGCTTTCGACGTAGCTCTCGATGCGGGCGATGGATTCGAACTTGCGAGGGTTCAGATCCGAGTCCGGTATCTTGATCTGAAATTCCTGTTCGAGCGCGCTCACCATGTCGGGCAGGTCGAACGAATCCAAAAAGCCGGAATCGAACAGCGACTCTTCCGCATCCGGCAATGCCGGTTTCTTCGACACGCTCTTGACCACCGCGATGATGCGTTCTCTATTGTCCATTGGCGCCCTCGGCGCGCACCGTGAGAAAGCGATTGTACTGCGCCATCAATTCTCCGAATAGCATGCTGCCTGTTAATCGATAACCTGCGCCGGTGAGGTGCACAAAGTCTCCCTGCCCGAGTCCGGCTTGCACCCACTGGCGCACGGATCCGGGTCCGCCCATTCTGGTTCTCCAGTCCCAGAATGCGCATCCGTTTTCAAGCGCGACGCGCCGCTGCACTTGGATTACATCGTCCAGATGCGGGAAGGGAAAGTGGCGGCCTCGCAGCCGTTTTTCGCAATCCGGTGGACCGACAATCAGTATGCTCGCCAATGGCGCAGCCGCGCGCAGCCGCCGGATCACTTCGGTGAAAGTGGCGCTGTATTCCTCCGCAGTCCACTTCGGGCTGAGCGCTTCGTTGGTGCCGTACGCGAGCACGATCAACGCCGGTTCGCGGTCCGCCATTTCACCTGCGAGAATCGACTGGTTCCAATCCAACAGCATTCCAACCTGCGCGCCGTTGATGCCCAGGGTCTCGTAGGTGATGCCCTTTTGATTTTGCGCCACCCACCCCAACAACCGCACGGGGGCGTTCCTCATCGTTCGCACGGTGTATTCATGGGCGCCGGGCGTGGGTGCAAAACGGTAGATGCCGGGCGCCAGCGGGCCATCGGAGTCGATAGTATCCACTGCTACACCATCCACCGCGAATTCGAACGGTCCGCCATCGGGCTGCTGCAAATAGTGCAATTCAAGTTGCTCGCAATCGGTGGATACAGACACGGTTTCCCCACTCGATTGCGTGGTGAGGCTTACGCCGCTGAGACCGTAGCTGCCGTCGCCCTTGCGTCCTACCAGTCCGTCGGTGTACCAGCCGCGCGAATTGCTGCCGCGAATATCGAAGCGGCGGTATCCCAGGAATGGATGTCCCGCCAGCGTGAAGCCCGATCCGCCCGCGCCGAATTTCTGCTGGAAGGCCTCGCGCATCATCCCGGCCCAATCGTCGGAGGCGGTGTGCGAATCGCCGTATTGCAGGATGTGCAGAGAGCCGGTTGTCTGCGGATGAGAAATCTGTTCGAAAAACGGAACCAGTCCGGCCGCGCCCTCCAGTGCGCCGGCTTGATGCGCGGCGCGCTCGCTTACCGCTTCAAACGCCATGCGCTGAAGCATCGGTGAAACATAAACCTTGGGAGCTCTGTAGCGCCGGGCGGCAAATCGCGCGTGCACTGGTTTTTTCTTGGCCGTCTTTTTTGTTATCGCTGATAACGGCGCGGCCGAAAGCAACAGCGGCAGGATGTAGGCGAGCTTCCGCACTATGGTTCCGTCTGCCCGGTTGGAGTTTGTTGCGCGAGGCGCTGGCCCTGCTTCAATTTGAACTGACGGTAATTATTTTCGAGCGCCTGATAAAGCAGCACGCCCACTTTTCTCGCGCCCGCCGGCAGTGGATGCGTGAAATCCGCGCTCACCAAGCGTGGCTGACTGTCCCACCAGCGCGCCATGGTGCCTTCGCCTCCCATGGCTTGGAAGGTGTTGAAGAACGCGCAGCCGGTCTCGGCCGCCACTTGGCGCTGAATCTCTACCAGACGTGGAATGGTGGGAAGAGTCACGATGTCGTGATTTGCATCCCGCTCGCCCTTATCCATCGGGCTCATCACGAGCACCGCGGCGTTGGGAACGGCCGATTTGATCCGTCGAATCACTTCTCGCAACTCACCCGAATAGTAACGCTCGATATAGCTGGCAAAAATGCTCTCGTTGGTGCCATAGTTCACTACGACCAGATCCGGCTTCTGATGTTGGAGCTGCTCGGCCCATTGATTTTTTTCAAAGTACCGGACAACGACCTGAACCTGGCCGCCGTTCAGCCCTAAACTATTGTAGATCACGCCCGGCCCGTTTCTTTCGAAACTGACGCCGAAAACGCGAACAGGGCCGCTCTCAACGCTGAGATCGATCGCGCGCGCGCCCTCCGGCAGAGCAACGGTTTGAAAGCCCGCTTGTTTGTCCGGTCCGCCAGTGTCGATCTCGCCGATGGTCTGGCCCGCCGCAACAACCTTGAGCAGCCCGCCACCGGGCTGGCGAAGATATTGGACCTCCATCCGCGCGTGATCTTCTTTGAGAACGATGTGCGATGAAGCGCCCGCGCCGCCTTGAAAATTCACGCCGCCCAGTCCGTGAAATCCGTCGCGCGTGCGCGACTGGCTGGCGGGCTCGATGCGCCAGCCTTTTCCGTTGACGTCCACGCCCCGGTGTCCGTACCAGGCCCATGGCTTGGCGATCAGGATAAAGCCATGGCCCGCGTCTCCGAAAGTGTCTTGCATTAGCGAGCGGACATCGGCCGTGATGGAGTCCGCCGTCACAGGGGAATCGCCGTAATGCAGAATTCGAGTCACCGCGCCTGCCTGCTTGGACTCGGTGCGCCCGAGCGCCTGGAAGAAAGGCTTCAGCGCGTCATGCTCGTCGATCAGATTCGGGGCGTTGCCTGTAGACTCCGATGGCCCAATCACGCGATTCTTTCGAACGGGCAGCGGCGGCGGCGTGGCGGTTTGGCGCGGCCGAAAATCCACGACGGCCGACGGCGCGAACGGACGCGCGAGCTTCGTCAGTTCGAGCAGCAGCATCAACGCGCCGAAGATCGCAATCGTTAAGGATGTCTTTTTCGGCAGCATGCTCAAAACCGGTTGTAGATGAACGGCACGGAGCCCGTGGAAGCGACGTACTGAATCGCGACCACGAGCAGCGCCATGGCCGCCGCCTGCACGTAGTAGGGCGAGTCGGAATAAAGTTGAAGGCTCCGTTCGTACCAGCGCTTCGGCAGGTAGTGCGCGCACGCGGCGACCGTCAGTACCAGCAGAAATCCCGGCGCCACATTGCTGAACGCAATTGTTCCGGAGAAAATTTGCCCCAGTATATCGCGCGCGCCCGCCACGTTGGCCGCCCGGAAGAAAACCCAACCCACCAGCACGAAATGAAAAGTGACCAAAGTTCGGACGAATTTTGCCGCGCGATGTTCCGAAGGCTTCCGATTCCCGCGAAATACCTGCCACCAGCGTTGCGCGGCCAGACCGGCGCCGTGCCACACACCCCAGATCACGAATGTCCAGCTGGCGCCGTG
>DATDHK010000616.1:0-4666 GCA_036521635.1 Bryobacteraceae bacterium
ATGGATTTGCGGGGAGGAACGTTCAAGCGGGCCGGGTTTCACTTGGCGGATTTGCGCGAGGCGAAGTTTGAAGGATCGGATTTGGATGGCGCGGTATTCTGGCACGCCGATGTTCGTTGGACCGATTTCCGCGGCGCGAAGAACCTTACGCCGGATCAGATCCGCGAGGCTCGGTTCTGGCGCTCGGCGTACTATGATGACGATCTCCGGAAGAAGCTCGGGTTGGCCGATAATCACAATCAGATCGTGCACCGGCTCGAGACTTTTCTGAAGGATGCCCCGTAGCGTTATTCGATGATGAACTTGTGATATAGCCCCATGTAGTACGGCAACAGGAACGACGCGCCGTCGGCCAGCTCCATTCCGTTGCCGCCTTGATCCAACTGCCAGGGATCGTGATTCCAATGATCCACAAAGCGCTCGTCGATGGGCAGCACTTTGCCGTTGTTTCGCGCGCCCGCCGGCCTTTCGCCGCGCTCGCGCGCATACGGCGGCAGAAGCACAATGTCCTTGCGCCCGCTGTTGGTCATGCGCCAATTCACGCGGTCCAGCGGATAACGGCGCAGTGTGTCCATCGATTCTTCCAGCCAGTCGCCCGCGGGCGACAGGTCGCGTTTCCCAAAAGTATCCGAATACGATTTGCGCGTATTGACGGCCGCGTACATGAAGTTGAATAGCGGATTCAGCTCGGGCCGCTCCATGATCCAGTAACGGTAAAAAGCCACGGAGTATTTGTACCGTAGTTGCGGATCGGTTTCGTAGCGGATCAGGTTGTAAAAAGCCATGAAGGCCATCTCGTCGTCGGACTGATTGCCCGACCCCGGGCCCGCGTTCGATTTCGGAATCAGAACGTTGGTATCGAAGGCATCCTCGTCGATCAGTTTCCGCAGAGCGTCGCGGTACTTCGAGCCGCCCGTGACATGCTCCGCGATTTTCAGGTACGCCAGAATTGAAAGCGAATTGAGCGGGCGCTCCGGCCACCAGTTCGGATCGTGATTCAATTTCCGGGGATTGAAAACACCCCAGCGAGTCGGCTTGCCGTCCCAATCGATCAGCTCGAAATCGTGATCGATCAGATGATCGGCGATGGCGGACACCTGCTCGCGTACGCGCCGTTTTTCATCGTCGGTGGCAGCTACCAGGTCGTAGTACAGAGCGTAAAAGAAAAAGTGGCCGTCCAATTCATCCGAGCTGGTATCGGCTTTCCAGTACCACTTTCCGTCCGCGCTCACGGGCCAGCGCGGCGAAAGTTTTTTCCAAAGAGCATCGCGCTCGCGCATTTCTTCATCGCGCCGCGGACTGGCGTCGCGAAGATTGGGATCCGGCCCGCTGGTTGGCAGGACGCTGCGCGCAACGAATCCGGGAGGCGCGGGATGGCTGCCGCCTTGAGTGACCTCGCGCAAAAACCACAACGCTTCAAAGGCGTCTTTGGCGCGCTTCTTCGCCAGCTCGCTGCCGGTGGCCGCGTAGGCGTAGCATTCTCCGGCGCCATACATTGCAGTCCAGAGACCGTCATTGTCGTCGTCGGACTGGACCCATTCGCTCTTGTCGCCGGGCCTTTTTAATCGCACGGCGCGCACGTAACCGTATGGCGTGCGGCGATGCCGCCGGTCGATTTCATCCTCGAAAAATTTCGCCTTGTTCTGGAGTGTGATCTCGCGACGTTCGATTAGACCGACTCCGGCATTAGTGGCGAACCAGGCATTGCCGTTGGGCTCAACCGCTACATCGCGAACATCGTCGCCGGGAAGCCAGCGCAATCCTTGGCGATATTCCCAGGTTGTGCCGTCGAAACGAATGGCGCCTTTGTGCGTTCCGAACCAGACTGAGTTGTCGGCGGCGGCGATTGAGGTGAAGTCGTCATAGGGCAAGCCGTCCGCCGGGGTGTAAACGGTGACTTGTTGGCCCTGTCGCATTTCTACCGCGCCATGACGCGCCGACCAGACTCTTCCGCGCGAATCGGTGGCGGTCATGCGCGCAGCCTGAAATTTGATGGCGCTCACTTGGGACCAGCGCCCTTTTGGGGAATCCGCTTCCTGACGGTCGCGGCTCGGTTTGAATTGCGCAATGCCTGCCGGGGTCTTTGCGAAAATCTTGCCGTTCGTTATCACTAATCCGGTGACGTCGTTCGACGGCAATCCCTCAGCCGTCGTATAGAACGTGCGCATTTCGGCAGCGCCGGCGGCGAGCGTTGCCAGCAGAGCTAGCGCCGATCGGCGGAAATAAACGTCCACGCGATGGACTTCCCCAAGTCCGGAATCTGTTGACTCATCACCCCGATCGCCGTCCGCAGCCGAAGCACGAATTGATCCTTCGAGCGCGTCTTCCAGAATTCGTTTTCCTGCGCCTGCGCCATGAATTCTTTCACCCACAGGCGAATCAACTCCGGCGGAACCGATGACAGATCCTGGTATAGATACTGCGGCGGAAGCGCGCGAGTTGCGCTCAACGGCTCCGTCACGGAAATAATGTAAGGTCCCTCCATGTGCGAATTGGGCAGAACGGCCAGCAGACCTTGCGCGCGCGCATAGTCGTAGTTGTCCACCAGCATGCACGCCGTCGCCCCATTGGTGGAATCGTGATAAGGAAACTGTTTTTCGCCGGCCTTGTGCAGGGCTTCGTGCGCTGCCTGACGCAGCGCAACGAATCGAAACTGGATGGGCGACACGAGACCGCCGGCCGGCAATTCATTCTCGGCCAGCGCCAGCGGAAGAAATGTGAGATTGGTGCTTTCCGGCGGGACGGACCGGGAAACCTCGCCAATCGCCGGTATGTCCAGGTACGCCACGATGGCTTCGTAATAGCGCCGCCAGCGATCCGAGCCGGGAGATTCCGGGCGCGCGCCGAAAAGAATATAGCTGTAGAGTCCGTAGCCTTCTTTTTCGGTTTGAGAAGATACCAGAAAATCGCTGGCGGTCACGCGCCTGGCCGGCCGTGAAACGTTCCGTCCTGAAGTAATGCCGGCACCGCCAATGCCGCCAATACGGCCAAAAGGCGGGTTCGACGGCTTTGGGGCCGGCGCCGGAGATCTTGGCGGCGTGTCCAGTGTTTTCGCTTTTCCGAATTTGAGGTCCCTGGTTATTGTCGTAGAATCTTTCTGGATCGGCAACGAAACATCGACAACTAACGGCTCTCCGGTTTTGACGCCACACTGAAACATGGTTTGCGGCAAGGCGTCGTCCTGAGTTAGAACGGTGGACCGGCCGCGCCCGGCGTCGAGCTCCGCGCGCGTTATCGCGTTGCCCAGTTGGCTGCCGGCGTCGAGACTTTGCACGGGAATCTTCCATCGCTCTTCCCATTCCGCAAATCTTCCGGCGTTCAATGGATCGGCAATCGGCTCGGGGAGAATGAAAACGGTGATTGTCTCGCTCACTTGATCCGGCCGGTCGCGGGTCAACGTGAAATACGAAGTCCCCGGAATTTGTAATAGGCCCCCAGGCGCCAGGCGATTGTCGGCGTGTGTCGTCGCGGGAAAAAGCAATGTGGCTTCACTCTTCGCCCCACCGGCGAATACCGTTCGTTGAAGCAGGTACAGATAACCGTTGCGTGCGGTCTCGATGCTGATCCGCACTTTCTCGCCTTCCGCCAGCGGAGCGCCGGCGGCTACGCGGACGGGCGTCAATTGCTGGCCGGCGTCGCCCATTCGCTCACGCACATACTGGTCGTCGGTTGTCCGGCTGGGACGCAGACGCCACAGTGTGATTCCCACGCAGGCTTCGGCGGCGGACGTAGAGGGCTTACCCGGCGGCCGTTGACTCAGCCAGGCTTTATTCCAGAGTTGCCGCGTGGGATTGTCTTGCTGCGCCAGCGCGCACGCCGCCAATAGCGAATATCCGATTGAAATCAGCTTGCGCGTCATCTTTTATCCATCGTTTATCTGGCGAGCGTTTATCTGGCGAGCTTGGCGGCCACCCAACGCTTGAGCCATAGTATCATCGCCATCACCGCCAGCAGCGCTACAAAAATGACGAAGGTCTCGGCGAAGGTGAGCGGCCGGTCGCGCGTCACTTCCGAAGTATTGAAGAAGGCCCGTAGCGCCATGGTGATCAGCAGCGGCGGAATCAAATACAGGCTCCATTGCGCCGTGCGCGACCGCTTGGCCGCCGGCGGTTTCGCGCGCAGCTTCGCCGGCAACGCCGGATTGCCGTTCTCCTTTGTATATACATTGTAGAGATGCACCGTCACGCCGTGCTTTACCTGGCATTCACCCAGGTCGTGCAGACTCTCGCTCCACCCGCTCAATTGCGAAAGCACGTCGGCGACGGACTTGGAGACCAGGATGTGTCCCGCGTCGCCGCAATCCATCACTCGCTGCGCGAAGTTGATGCCGCCGCCCAACACGTTCAGCTCGTCCTTGATGTCGGCGTGCCGGTAGACCGGTCCACTGTGCACGCCCATCCGCAGTTGCAGGGCCGGGTTCTGCTTTAGAGCCTCCGAGATCTCAAAGGCGCATCGGACCGGCGCGATCGGATCGTGGAAGAACACCATCGCCATGCCATCGCCGGTGGGCAGCGAGATCAGGTTGCCGCACGAATTCGAGATTTTGAAATCCTCGGCGCGGCGGACAATTTGCTGCAGCTCGGTGAGCAGACGCGACTGCCTTTCCATGGGGTGCATGGAATAGCCGACGATGTCCAGAAACAATACCGAAGCCATCTCGACGGAC
>DATDHK010000617.1:0-2450 GCA_036521635.1 Bryobacteraceae bacterium
ATTAGTCGAGAAGCTTTTGACTAACGGCATTGAAGTACACCAAAGCCAGCAGGCACTGGGCGTGAATGGACGCGATTACAAGGGCGCGTGGGTAATTCTGATGGACCAGCCATTTTCGCCGCTGGTCAAGGAGTTGTTCGAGCCGCAGCAGTATCCCGATTTGCGGCAGTTTCCGAACGGGCCGCCGATCCGTCCGTATGATGTCGCGGGCTGGACGCTGCCGATGCAGATGGGCGTGGAAGTGGCAAGCGTTTCGCAGCCTCTGAGCGCGGCTCAGCGGGCGGGGTTGCGACGCATCGAGCAAGTGACAACGTCGCCAGGCAGTGTGCAGGGAAGCGGGTCCGCGTATGTGATCAGCCATCAAGCGAACGCGAGTTTCGCGATGTTGAATGACGCTCTTTCTGGCGGAGGCCAAGCTGGTTTCTTGAAGACTGAAACGAAGACACCGGCCGGCACGGAGGCGGGCGCCGTTGTTCTTAGCGGCCTGGACAGCGAGCGTGTTGCCGCGCTGGCGCGCAAGCATTCAGTCAATGCGCTGGCCATCGCGAAATTGCCCCCGGACGCCGTTGTAACTAAGAAACCACGACTGGGTCTGTACCGATCATGGTCTCCTGTGATCGACGAAGGATGGACGCGTTGGATACTCGAGAATTTTGGGTTTTCGCCGGCGACGTTGCGGAATGGCGATGTGCAGGCCGGTCACCTGCGCGATCGCTTCGACGCCATCATTATTCCCGATTCCAGTCCGCGTCAGATTATGGACGGCTTCGCGCCGGGGACGATTTCGGGTGAGTACGCCGGTGGATTAGGCGAGCCGGGCGCCGAGGCATTGCGCGTTTTCGTGCGCGCGGGCGGGACGCTGATCGCGTTCAACAATGCGTCGCTCATGGTTATTGAGAGCCTGGGATTGCCGGTCACAAATGTTTTGCAGGGCCTGAACAACGATCAGTTCTATTGTTCGGGATCGCTGCTGCGAGTGGAGCTTCGCGACGCAAATCATCCGGCGGTTTGGGGATTGCCGCGCGAGCCCATCGTGATGTTCGAGCGCGGTCCGGCCTTCGACACGAAAAGCGGATTTCACGGTGCGATTCTTGCGTCGTATCCCAAGGAGCGGAATCCGTTGGCGAGCGGCTATTTGCTGCATCCCGAACGATTGCAGGGCAAAGCCGCGGCGCTCGAAGTGTTCTACGGCGACGGCCGTGTGTACCTGTTCGGATTCCGGCCGCAGTGGCGCGGGCAATCGCACGGAACGTACAAGTTTTTCTTCAACGCGATTTACGATTCGCCGAGTCTTGCGAAGCCGACGAGTTTCCAACGGGCTTCGGAGCCGGCCAATGCGCCGCTAGATACTTGGAAAACGGCCATCGGTAAAGTTCGCGGGGATTTGCCTGCGCTTTTGCAGGCGAACCGTGCTTTTTTTGCAGCGAAGGGCCCGGCGGCTGTGGATGCGCGCAGCAAGTTGTCAGCAGCGGTCGAGCAGTTTGAGAAAGATCGAATCGCCGAAATTGACGATGCGGGCGCTGGGTTGGGCGATGCCGCGCGGCGCAAGGCCGGCGAATATGTCCGGCAGCTTCGACGATTGGCCGCTGACTTGCGCACCAAAGAATTCGAGGCGGCGCTGGATGTGGACGGCGTTCTCGAGCGGTACCGGTTGGCGGCGATCGAGCCGTAGGGCAGGATGGCATCCTGCCGCCGATTGTAAATCGGCGCAAGTTCGGAATCTTTTACAGGCCGATTTTCAATCGGCGGCAGGTTACCAACCTGCCCTACAATATTGATGAAAGGAACCACCGCACAATGGACCGCATGAAAGCCAGCGATTTTCCGCAAGAATTGCTCAACCTCTTTGACCGTTACGTTCACGGGGATATCGACCGCCGCGCATTCCTGGATGGCGCGAAAAAGTTCGCCGTTGGCGGGCTGACCGCTTCGGCGATACTGGAGAGCCTTCGCCCGAATTACGCTTGGGCGCAGCAAATCGCCAAGGACGACAGCCGAATCAAAACCGAGTACGCCACGGTGCCCTCTCCACAGGGCAATGGAACCATACGCGGATACCTGGCGCGTCCCGCCAAGTCCGGCGGAAAATTGCCCGGAGTGTTGGTGGTGCATGAAAACCGCGGCTTGAATCCTTACATCGAAGACGTGGCGCGACGCCTAGGCGCCGCGAATTTTATCGCCTTCGCGCCCGATGGCCTCACCAGTGTTGGCGGCTATCCGGGCGACGACGAGAAGGGCGGCAAGGCGTTTGCCGGGGTTGATAAAGCAAAAATGGCCGAAGACTTCGAGGCGGCGGCGCGCTGGCTGAAGGGGCGTCCGGATTGCAATGGAAAGATCGGTGTGGTGGGTTTCTGTTTTGGCGGCGGCGTGGCCAACAACCTGGCCGTGCGAATGGGCGCGGACCTAGCCGCGGCGGTTCCCTTCTATGGCGGGCAGCCCAAAGCCGAGGA
>DATDHK010000618.1:0-9536 GCA_036521635.1 Bryobacteraceae bacterium
CACTATTTGAGAGGACAGCATTTGAGTACAGTTCGGTTGTTGAACAATTGAAGTCGCCGCCAATCTCTTGCGGTCCACCGTCCAAGGATGCCAGCCGATTACCCCAGCATAGAAAACTCCCACCGATCCGCTGAGGCACGCCTTTCAAAGAGGTCAGGCGGTTCTCGGAACAATCAAAGTCACCCCTTACGATTACGGCGGACAAATCGGGAAGGCTATCAAGATGGTTCCCACTCAGACGTATGTCTTTGACAACTATGTAGTCGCCTTCGCGTTCCCATCGAATGCTATGTTGGGTAAGAAAGTCCTGCACCTTCTTACTATTCGGCATTTTGGGGTCTCTTCGATAGGTTGTTTGCCATGGAATGGTAGGTGACCGGAAGTTCTCAAGTCCTACATCTGGCCTACTTGCGCTTCCTGACTTAACCCTGCCAACTAAAAGACTACGCCGACCGTTTGATTGTTTCCTCGGCGCCCGCAGATAGTCAAACGACTGGGAGGCGCCGGCGGGACTACCGTCGTTACATTGTTGCGGAAAGAGACCTTGCGGGCGACATGAACACTCTCCGACACACAGAGCGTTCAGCGACCTCTGCTAACGTAACCTTATACATAATACATAAAGGATTTGGTGGGCCCTGAAGGATTTGAACCTTCGACCAACGGATTATGAGTCCGCTGCTCTAACCGCTGAGCTAAGGGCCCGAGGACGGCTGTTTACCTTATTGTACAGGGGAATGTTCCCGCACACGACTCGGCGTGCGATTATGCTATTAACTGTGTCTTGGTTGGTTGGGAGGACCTATGAAACATCTGCCCCGTTTTCTGTTCGCTGTAGGATGCACCGCGCTCCTGCTCGTCGCCGAGGATTTTTGGGTGAAGAAACCGTTCACGGAGTGGAGCGTTAAGGACGCTGCGAAGTTGCTGCAAAACTCGCCGTGGTCGCACGAAGTCGCCATCGGCGGCGGAACGCCCATGGAGGGAGGCTCATCGGGTGGTGGGCGGCGCGGGGGCGGAGGAGCAAACTCCAACAACGACATGGGCCCCGGCACAATGGCCGGCGGCGCTGAAACAGTCTCTGGCGGCGCACGCCGCGGGAACGGCAGCGGCGCCGGTTATCCCAGCGATGCCGCGGGTGGCGCCGGCGGTGTCGGCTCTATGATTGTCCGCGTTCGATGGCAGAGCGCGATGCCCGTTCGCCAGGCGATTGTGCTGACGCAGTTGGGCCGTGAGAAAGCCGACTCAGACCCAGCCAAGAAATTTCTAAGCCAGGTGGCCAACGAGTATGTTGTCGCCGTGGCCGGCTTGCCGCCGCTATTCGACCGCTTGCCGGACGAGCAATTGAACGAACTCGCGAAAGGCGCAGCCCTGCAGCGTAAAGACAAGGATCCAATCGCAGCCGCGGCCGTTCAAAGGATTCCCGGCGAGAAAGGCTCGGTGGCCTTCTTCTTCCCCAAGACATCGGCGATCACTCTTGAAGACAAAGAGGTCGAGTTTGTTTCAAAGGTTGTGAGCATCGAGGTCCGGCGCAAGTTCAAGCTGAAGGACATGGTGGTCGGCGACAAGCTCGAGCTGTAAGAGGTCCTGCTATGCCGTTTTTCCTATGCTTCCCTGCAGCTTGCTGTGGTAACGGCTGTACCCGAAGTAAATGGCGAGACCGATCGCCAGCCACACGACCAGGCGCGCCCAATTGCTCCAACCCAGCCCCAGCATCAACGCCAGGTTGCAAAGAATTCCGAGAATCGGCACCAGCGGCACCAGCGGCGTTTTGAACGGACGAGGCAAGTGCGCATGCGTCTTGCGCATCACCAATATTCCGCCGCACACCAGCACGAACGCTAACAGGGTTCCGATGCTGGTCATTTGGCCCACCACTGAAATGGGCGCGAAAGCCGCGAATATGCCGACAAAAATCATGAGGATCAAATTCGACCGGTAGGGCGTGCGGAACTTCGGGTGAACGTCGCTGAAGAGTTTCGGCAAAAGGCCGTCGTTGGACATCGAATAGAATACGCGCGACTGACCAAGCAGCATCACCAGCATTACCGACGTCAGGCCGGCCAGCACCGCCAGGTTCATGGCGGGACTCAGCCATGGGTGCGGAATCTTTTCGAGAGCCAGTGAAAGCGGAGCGGCCACGTTGAGGTCCTTGTAATTCACAATGCCGGTGAGCACGTAAGAATAAAGGATGAACAGGATGGTGCAGATCACCAGCGAGCCGAGAATTCCGATGGGCATATCGCGCTTGGGCAGCTTGGCCTCTTGCGCCGCGGTGGAGACCGCATCGAATCCGATGTAGGCGAAAAAGATGATTCCGGCGCCGGTGAGGATGCCGCTCCAGCCAAATTCGCCAAAAGTTCCCGTGTTCTCCGGAATGAGCGGTTGATGATTTACCGGATCAATGAATGCCCACCCGATGGCGATGAACACCACCACGACGCTGACCTTGAGAAACACAATCACCGTGTTCACATTCGCCGACTCTTTGATGCCGATCATCAGAATGATGGAAACGACAACGACAATGAAGACGGCCGGCAAATTGATATAGCCGTAGATCACCGTGCCGCCCGGCAATGTGATTGGTTGAAAGGGCGACGCCGAAAGACTGGGCGGTAGATGAATACCAAAATGATGCAGAAACGCCACCAACGTTTGCGCCCAGCCAATGGACACGGTGGCCGCGCCGACGGCGTATTCGAGGATCAAGTCCCAGCCGATGATCCAGGCCAGGAATTCGCCCATGGTCGCGTAAGAATAAGTGTACGCGCTGCCGGCGATGGGAATCATGGACGCGAATTCGCTGTAGCAAAGTCCCGCAAAGCCGCAGCCGATGGCGGCCGCAATGAAGGAAAGCACAATGGCGGGGCCGGTATGCGTGGCGGCCGCAACACCGGTCAACGTGAAAATTCCCGCGCCGATGATGGCGCCGATGCCGAGAGCGATGAGCGCCGCCGGGCCCAGAGAACGCTTCAGAGAATGCTCCCCCGTCATTTCGGATTCCGCGAGAATACGCTCCAACGGCTTTACCGCGAATAAATTCATTGCTCCAGTCCTTTCATTTCCCAATCGCCTGCTTCATCACCCGCAAGAAATTGCCGCCCATGATTTTCTGAATGTCGGCTTCGCTGTAGCCGCGCTTGAGCAGGGCGGCCACCAACGCCGGCATTTTCGAAACGTCTTCCAAGCCTTTCGGAACATCGGGGATTCCGTCGAAATCGGTGCCGATTCCCACATGATCGATGCCGGCGACTTTCACTACATGGTCGATGTGCGCGACGACATCGTCGATGGTTGCAACCGAGGGCCTGGGACGGGCCCAGTTCTGCTGCGCGTATTCGTTGGCGGCATAGTCGTCCAGCGGCTTGCCCGTCAGATCCGGTTCCTGCGCCGCCATTTTATTGATGTTGGCCATGGTCGCTTTTGCATCCTCCGGATTTAGGAATCCGGCGCCGAAGTTGATGCCCACCACGCCGCCGTTGCGCGCCAGGGCCTTCAGCATGTCGTCGGTCATGTTGCGCGGAATGTCCGCCAGAGCGCGGCAAGAAGAGTGCGATGCAATCACCGGCTTGGTGGTCACCGCCAGCGTGTCGTAAAAGGCCTTGTCGGACACGTGCGAGATGTCCACCATCATTCCGATGCGATTCATCTCGCGCACAACTTGCTTGCCGAAATCCGTGAGGCCGTTGTGGCGCGGTTTGTCGGTGGAGGAGTCCGCCCAATTGTTGTTGCGGAAATGTGTCAGCGTCATGGAGCGGATGCCCATGCGCTGGTACATGCGCAGCACGGCCAAGTCGTCGGCGATTTGATGGCCGCCTTCGAGCGTCAGCACCGCCGCGATCTTTCCGGATTTCACGATTCGTTCGAGATCGGCGGCCGTGGTTGCAAGCTGGATGCGAGCGGGATAGCGATCGAAGACACTTTGCATCGCATCGCGCAGGTCCAGTGTGCGGCGAACGGCTTCAGCGCCCTTGAAATAAGTGGGGACCCAGAGCGCGAAGAATGGCGCGTGCATGCCGCCCTCCGCGAGGCGCGGCAGATCGATCTGACCGTCGGGCAGGCGCTGGCCGAGGTCGAGGTGGCCGACCAGGACGCGCTGGATGGTGTCGATGTGGGTGTCGATTCCGAGCAGCGTCGACCTGAGGCGCTGGGCATGCGCCATTTCGTCCTGCGCGCATAGTGTGCAAGCGAGGAACAAAAATAGGATTGTGGGGCAGATTGGTAATCTGCCGCCGATTCCAAATCGGCCTGCCGTTTTGGAAAATTCCCCGGATTCGCCGATTAACAATCGGCGGCAGGTTATCAACCTGCCCCACAAAATCATTCTCATGATGACGTGATTTTCAAATTGCCGAACTTGTCCAGCGAATAACGCCAGCCCATTGGTACCAGGGTGGTCGAACCATAATCAACCACTAGGGCTGGTCCGCGCAACTCCTTTCGGAGCGCCTCGGCGCGGCCAACTACCGGAGTGGTGCGCCACGTCCCCGAGCTGTGGATCTTCCGCATTGCAGAGGTAGACGCGCGCGAGGCGTGGCGTGTTACGAGCTTCGGCTTTTCGACCGGGCGCCTGGCCCGCACGCGCACCGTGACGATTTCGATTGCATGCTCCGGGTTTTCATAACCGTAAACGCGCCGGTGTTCCCGATGGAATGGCTTGGCGGGATTCACCGCGTACCAGGGCACGGTCAGTTCGTAACTCTGACCGGTGTAGCGAATGTCGGCGGACCGGGTTAATTCCGATCCCGGCAGCTCTTTGCGCGCCGCGCGTTCCAGCCGCTGAAATTCGCGCTCGATATCCGGACGATTCAGAACGCCCGCCGCATAATCGCGAACCTGATCCGCCAGCAGCATGCCCAACGCCGATAGCGCTCCGGCGTACTCGGGAATCAGCACCGTGCGAATTCCGAGTTCCCGCGCCATCTCGCAGGCGTGCAGTCCGCCGCAGCCACCGAATGCCACCAGCGCGAAATCGCGGGGATCGTGGCCGCGTTCCACCGAGACTAATCGAATGGCGCGCTCCATGTTAGCGTTGGCCACGCGCACAATTCCTTCCGCCGCCGCGACGCGCGTGATTTTGAGTTTGCGCGCGATTGTCTCCACGGCTGCGGCGGCGCGCTCGATGTCGAGCTGCATCTCGCCGCCCACCAACTGATCGGCGGCGATGCGCCCCAGCACGACATGCGCGTCGGTAACGGTGGGACGATCGCCCGTGCCGTAACAGGCGGGGCCAGGATCGGCGCCCGCGCTCTCCGGGCCAACGCGCAGCAGACCGCCCTCGTCAACTCGTGCGATGGAGCCGCCGCCCGCGCCCACCGTGTGTATATCGAGCATCGGCACGCGCACGGGAAAACCGTCGATGGACGCCTCCATCGTTTCTCTGGCGTGGCCATCCACCAGGCTGACATCGGTGGACGTGCCGCCCATGTCGAACCCTAGAATGTGCGGGAATCCGGAAAGACGCGCGGTCTCCATCGCTCCCACGACGCCGCCGGCGGGTCCGGAAAGTACGGTGCGAATCGCGTGGCGGCGGGCTTCGCGGGTGGCCATGAATCCGCCGTTCGATTGCATGATGGAAATTGAGTGGTGCGCGCCGCGCTCCAGCTCGCCCAGATACTTGTCCATTAGCGGACCGACGTAAGCGTTGATCAGCGTGGTGGACGAACGCTCGTATTCGCGAAATTCGGGACACACGTCGTGCGAGCAGCACAGATAGCCGATGCCATCCAGCGCGGCGGCGGCCAGTTTTTCATTGCCGGGCGTGCGATATGCATGCAGAAAACAAATCGCGATGGATTCCACGCCGGCGTGGCGCAGACGGGTTTTCAATCTCTTGAGCTCGGCGGATTTTGGCTTTTCCGCGATTGTTCCGTCGTAGTAAGAACGCTCGCGGACGCCGAAGCACATCGTTCTGGGGACGATGGGCACGCGCGCGGTGGGCGTGAGATTGTACAGCTCCGGACGATTCTGCCTGCCGATGTGAATCACGTCTTCGAAGCCGGCGGTGGTTATGAGCGCGGTCCGCACGCCTTTGCGCTCGAGCAGCGCATTGGTGGCTACTGTGGACCCATGCACCACGTCTGCCTTGCGCGATCCAGCGGCTTGTTGCAATCCAGCGAGAATCACGCTGGCCGGCGAACGCGGATTGGATCGCAGCTTGAAAGTTTCGATTTCGCCGTTGTCACGGCAGACGATGAAGTCGGTGAACGTACCGCCCGCGTCGATGCCTATGCGCATTCAGCGTCCGTCGAATTCGTGCAGCCGATCATCGCGATAAGACATCATAACTAATGAGTGATCGATCTCGCCAAAGTGAGCAAAGTATTCAATGGAAAACGCCAGGTTACGGCGCTGGAGAATGTGGATCTGTCGATCGGGCGCGGCGAAATGGTGTCCATTGTTGGGCCGTCCGGCTCGGGCAAATCGACTCTATTGAATTTGATCGGCGGCCTGGATACGCCGACCTCCGGACAGATCGAGATTGACGGCAGTCGGCTCAGCGGGCTGCCGGACGACGATCTCACGCGCATGCGGCGCGACAAAATCGGATTCATTTTTCAATTCTTCAATCTGCTGCCGACTCTGAACTGCACGGAGAACGTTTCCATTCCGCTGCACCTGCGCGGCTGGCCCAAGAAAAAGATCAACGAGCGCGCCACCGAGTTGTTGAACCTGGTGGGGCTTGGCGCCCGCGTGGATCACCTGCCGGACGAGCTTTCCGGTGGTGAGCGGCAGCGGTGCGCGATTGCGCGTGCGTTGTCTGTGTATCCGCCGGTGCTGCTGGCGGACGAGCCGACTGGGAATCTGGACACGCACACGGGAGCGGAGATTCTGAAGCTCATTCGCGATGTGCATGCGCGGTTGGGCGCGACGGTGCTGATTGTTACTCACGATAGTCAGGTAGCCGAGAGTTGCGGGCGTGTAATTATGCTGCGGGATGGACGAGTGGTGGAGGACCGGGCGGGTTGTGGGGCAAGTGGGTAACCTGGGGCCGATTGCCAATCGGCCGCAGATTAACAATCTGCCCCACATGAAGTCAGTGTTTGGATTGTATTTGACATGATCTTGCTGAAGCTGATTTCCTGGCCCTATGTTCGAAAGCATCTGCTGCGCTGGATGCTCACGATCACGGGCATCGTGCTGGGCGTCGCAGTTTTTCTGGGGATGCACACTGCCAATCAATCGGTGCTGTTTGCGTTCCGGCAAACGGTGGACCGCATCGCCGGGTCGACTCAACTTCAGGTTTCGGCTAGCGAAACCGGATTCGACGAGAGCGTGCTGGAGCGCGTTCAGGCTGTGAGAGAGGTTCGCGCGGCGGCGCCCGTGATCGAATCGGTGGTTAACACCGGCTTGAAAGGGCAGGGCGATCTTCTGATTCTGGGCGTGGACATGACGGGCGACCGCAATCTGCGCGGCTACGATCTGGAAAGCGGTGACGCCAGCATCGTCGACGACCCGCTGGTCTTCCTGGCCCAGCCGGATTCGATCATCATCACCGATACATTCGCGCGCGCGAATAATCTGAGCATCGGCAACAAAATTCCCATGAGCACGATGGAGGGCGAAAAGCTTTTCACGGTGCGCGGCATCATGAAGTCCAGCGGACTCACCAGCGCGTTTGGCGGCAATCTCGCCATCATGGATATCTACGCCACGCAGAAAGTTTTCGGGCGTGGGCGCAGATTCGATCGCATCGACTTGATGGTGAATGATGGCGTGCGTATAGATGATGTGAAGAAGAAACTCGAAGCGATGCTGGGGCCCAGTTTTCAGGTGGAATCGCCGTCGGCCCGGGGCGCGCAGTTCGAATCCATCTCGCATGTCTACGCGCTGACCGCCAACATCACCAGCGCCTTCGCGCTGTTCATCGGAATGTTCATCATCTACAACACATTTCAGATTTCGGTGACGCAGCGCCGCTCGGAGATTGGTATTCTGCGCGCACTGGGCGCGACGCGGGGTCAGATTCGCACGCTCTTTCTGGGCGAGAGCGTTTTGGCGGGACTAGTTGGATCCACGCTCGGACTACTGTTGGGAATCGGGATCGCGCGCCTCATGCTCGGTTATATCGGCGCGTTGCTGGGCGAAGTATTTGGCATCGCGGAAAAAGCGAAGGAGATTTCGACGAATCCGGCGCTGATGTTATTCGCGGTCGTGCTGGGCGTCATCACCAGCGTTGTAGCTGCATTTATTCCAGCTCGAAACGCCGCTCGCGTAGATCCCGTTCAAGCCCTGCAAAAAGGCAAGTATCAACAGATGAGCGCGGGCGAGAACAGGTTCCGTCGTATTACCGCGCTGGTCGTCGCGATACTCGGCGCCACTTGCCTTTTGCTGCGTCAATTCCACATGTTGCTCTATGTTGGCGATGCGCTGACTGTGCTGGCCGCACTGCTGCTGACTCCCACGCTCGCCCAATTGGTAGTGCAGGCACTTCGTCCGCTGCTGCGCTGGCTGCGGCCCGTGGAAGGAACCCTGGCGGCCGACAGTTTGCTGCAAGCGCCTCGCCGGACATCCGGAGCGGTGGCGGCGTTGATGCTCTCGCTTGCGCTTGTGGTGGCGCTCGGCGGCATGACACGCGCCAGCTACGGTTCCATTGTCAAATGGCTTTCCGTGGCGCTCAACCCGGACCTGTTTGTTTCGCCGTCCGAAAGTTTGACTACGCGCGGATTTCGTTTTCCCGAGTCGATGGGTCCACAGATCGGCGGCGTGTCCGGTATCGCGGAGGTGCAAGGCGTACGTATCGTACGCATCCAGGTTCGCGGCATGCAGACCGTGTTTGTGGCAACGGACATAGCCGCATTGGGCCGCCGCGCTACGTTGCCTGCAACCGCCGGCGATACCGCTGAAATGTACCGGTTGGCTTCGCAAGGAAAAGCGGTCCTGGTTTCCGATAACTACGCTCTACTGCGCGGCGTCAAGCTTGGCGATGTGCTCGATATCCCCAGCCCCGGCGGCGTGCTGCATTTGCCCATCGCCGGGGTCGTGGTCGATTATTCCGATCAGCAGGGCAGCATCGTCATGGACCGCAGCCTGTACAAGCGCTATTGGGACGATTCCACGGTGAATATTTTCCGTGTCTTCCTCTCGCCCGGCGTCTCTGAAACGGAGGTGAAGCGGGGAATTCTGGAAGCCTTCGGCAATCAACGCCGCTTATTCGTGATAACGAATCGCGAGGTGCGGCAATACATCATGCGGCTGACCGATCAGTGGTTCGGTATCACATACGTGCAGACCGCCGTAGCGGTGCTGGTGGCGGTGTTGGGCATAGTCAACACTCTGACCGTTTCCATCACAGACCGGCGGCGCGAGCTGGGTGTGCTACAAGCAGTGGGTGGTCTGAGAAATCAAGTTCGGCGAACCATTTGGCTGGAGGCCCTGACCATTGGATTGGTGGGATTGATCCTCGGCCTGGCGCTGGGTTCCTTGCAGCTCTACTACGGATTGCGAATAACAGGCGAAGATCTAGCCGGGCTGCGGCTCAACTACGAATATCCCTATGAGATTTCGCTGGTGTTGCTGCCGGTAATTCTTTTGGC
>DATDHK010000619.1:0-3653 GCA_036521635.1 Bryobacteraceae bacterium
GTTGACCAGGAGCAGGACGAGGTTGCAGCCGCCAACGACCAACTTTGCAACGAAACCGGGGCCTCTGTCGTTGCCGGCTTGAAGTGCGAGCCACGCGTCGCGGCCGAGGGGACCCGCCTCGATGGCGCGTGCGATCGTGGCTTCGAGATCAGAAACCGGCGCAGGGCCAGCCCAATATATGAGAACGCGGCCGGTCAGGGGATTCGCCCGCACCGACAAAACCGGCAGGCTCTTGCGGATGGTGATCTCGACTGCCGCGGCCAGACGGGGACGCGACTTCAGAGCCGCCACTTCGAATCGCTGCCGCCTGGGCGCGGATGAAAGGAGGCGCACATCCGCCTCTCCGGGCATCATCGCCTGGTTGTCTTCTCGCCGTAATCCACTTCCGGATCCAGTTCCGACCTGGCGTCAGCGACCAGGTCGTTGAATCCGCTCTTGACCCTCTGGCCGACCTCTTCGGCTTTGCGTTTGGCCAGGATCCCTCCCTTGACCGTTTGTTTGAGGATCGGGCGGCCGGCGCCCTTGGAGAATATCCCGGCCAACAACCCACCCAGAGCGAACGCGATGAGGTTACACATATGCGGTCTCCTTATGTCAGGCTTTACCGGGCTTTGCCGGGGTTTCTTTTGGTCCGCCGGGCGGCGGGCTCTGGTTCCACTTTTGATTCCGCCGGGCGAACGCGTCTCACATCTGTTTGCCTACCATCCTTGGAGAGGGACCGAACGAAGACCGCTCCCAGCAAAAACAGGGCGATTTCACACATGGCATTGGCTCCTTTCAGGTTTTGTCATTTCCGCCAATGGAGTCGCTGTAGATTTCGGCTTTGGCCTCGGCGGTAATGTCTTCCAATTCTTCCTTCGCCGACGAGGCGACTTCCTTGGCGTAACGTCCGAGACGCAGGCCGCCTTTGACCGCCTGCCGGACCACCGGGCGGAACAGGGGCGCGGCAAGAAACAAGCTCGCGGCAGCGGCGGCGCCCCAGAAAAAGCTGCTTTTGCCGCTTTTGGTGGGAGCCGTATACGAGGTGGCGGGCGCCGCGGGCGCCGCCACACTGGACGGTTTCATTTGTTCGGCGATCCTGGCGGCAAGTAAGGCGATCTGTTGGTCTTTCATTGGGCGTCTCCCTGGGGGTCAAGCCCGGACATGCCTCGTGAACCCCTGGCCTCGTGAACCCCTGAATGTACCGCAGTCCGCTAGTATACAACAATTCTTCCCCGTTTCCGCCAGTGTTTTTGCCGATGTGTAAACTTATCGGGAAATTACCCGCGCAATTCAATTTGCGAGGGAGCGAGCGCTCCACGGTTGCGGCTCCGCTTCAGATGTTCAGTTGAATGATGGAAGGATCTTCGGGCGCGCCGCCGCGATTTAGCGCGATGTCGCGGATCCGCAGACAGGGATTGGCGGCCACCTGATCGAGAATGCCGAGCAGGTTGTCGCGCAGCGCTTGGACGGTTTCGCCGCGGAAAAGCGCCGGGTTGTATACCCAGTGCCAGGAGAGGCCGCCGGGTTCCGGGCTGGAGAAGAACCACAAGTCGGCGCGGGCCGGGAAATACTCGATGGGCCACAACTTCACCTTCAGGCCGGCGCGCCCGCCGAGCAGAGAGATATCGGTTTGCGCCTCGATGTCGTACCAGGTGAATCCCACATCAAAGAGGACCGCGCGGCCGTGCCGGCGGCGCACCGCCAGCTCGGTCACCAGCTTTTCCAGCGGGACGGCGTGATCCAGCGCCTCGACACCGGTTTGCGCGACGCGCTCCAGGAAAGCGGCAAACGGCTCGTCCGCGGCCAAGGTATTACGCTGTAGCAAGGTGTCGGCATAATAGCCCACCTGATTTCGAAGGCGGGCGTCCTCCCGCCCCGTGGAGTTGGTGGCCACCACGAAATCGCAACCGCCCATCCAGCGGTGAAGCAGCACATTGATGGCGGCCAGTAGCATGGCAAAAGGTCCAACCCCGAGGGTGCGGCAGGCCGATTGCAGCCGCTGCCAGGAATCCGAGTCGAGCTGAAAGCGCAAGCTGGAACCTTCGAAGCCGGGATCCGGCGGACGCGGGAAATCGGTGCGGAGCGCCTCCTTCCACGGGTCGCCGGATAACTTGCGCCGCCAATAGGGAATGTGCGGAGATTCGCGCTGTTCCCGCTGCGCGCGGTGGTGCAGCACGTCGCGGAACTGGAACGGCAATTCGGGCAGGGGAGAGGCAGGATCCTCCAGGAGCGTTTCATAACGTTCGAAGATCTCCCGCAGCAGGATCTCCATGGACCATCCATCGCTGACAATGTGGTGTACGGTAAACAGCAGGATGTGGTCGAACGGCGCCAGGCGGATCAGCGCGGCGCGCACCAGGGGAGCACGGGAAAGGTCGAAGGGACGGCGGGCCTCGGCCTCCGCCAGTTTTCGCGATTCTTCCGCCGGGCCGCAGGTGCGCCGCTCCATGCGAAAAGCCAGCTCGTGGAAGGGCGCGGCGTGCTGCACCGGTTCGCCATCGTGCAGGGCGAAAGCGGTGCGGAGTGAGTCGTGACGCCGCAGCGAATCGGCGATGGCATGCTCCAGCAGGCCGGGGTCGAGGCGACCTTCCAGGCGGAGGGCACGGGCTACATTGTATGCCTCGTTTCCTCCGGGGACCTGGGCGAGAACGAACAGGCCGCGTTGCGCGGGAGTGAGGGGATCGTATGCGCGGGCGGGTGCGCGCGGAATGGGATCGTCCTTCTTCGCCGGCAATTGACCCACAATGCGCAGCATGCCGGAGAAAATCGGATTGCGCAGGATGTCCGCCAATCGGGGCTGCACAGCCAGCGTTTCCATGACGCGATTGGCCAGGCGGGCGGCCAACAGGCTATGCCCGCCGAGATTGTAGAAGTCGCTCTCGAGTCCCACGGCGTCCACGTTGAGCACCTCGCGCCCGAGGCGGGCGAGAGTCAGCGCGGGTTCACCGGTGGGGGGCGTCAGAGGCGGTTCGGGGTCCAGCGCCTCCGGTGGCATGCCGGTCAGGGAGTTGCGATCGATTTTGCCATTCGGGGTGCGGGGCAATTCGGCGATGAAGCCAACGCGTGCCGCTACCATGTAGGCTGGCAATCGGTCGCCCAGAAACGTGCGGGCGGATTCGGCGAGGGCGCGTGGGGACAGCCACTCGATGGGTTGTTGTGAGGACGGCCGCCAAACAGCGGCGTGAGCGGTGCGCGTGGCGTAGAGCATGACGCGGCCGCCGGACGACGGATCGCCGCCGGTGTCAGCGGTGACATGAAAACCCCGTCCGCGCAGAAGGGTGGCCAGTTCGGAGGAGTTGCCGCCACCATCATGCGTCTCGACGACCAGCTGGCGGATCCGCGGCCAGTCCACCTCGGCGATACCATCGAGCACGTCGCGCTCGTCACGCTGCACGTCCACTTTCAGGAGGTCGACGGTGGCGATGGAGTGGACGTCCAGGAAACTGGACAGCGTGATCGCCTCGCAGTCCACCTGGGTGGCGGCCATCTGATCCTCGATCAGCGGCCCCAGGCCGGCGTGCATCCCATCGCCGTGGGCCGCGGCGCGGGCAAGCAGCAGGGCCCGGTCGCCGGCTTCATCCGGGCGCCGGGTCGCGAGCAGGCTGTGGTCGCGGTATTGTGTGAAGGTGACGATGCCCGGCGTTTTGCCGAGCGCCAGCGGAAAGACCTTC
>DATDHK010000620.1:0-6393 GCA_036521635.1 Bryobacteraceae bacterium
CCTATTATTGTCGCGCTGGATTTTGAGGATGTGGAACACGCGCGGGGGCTGGTGTCGCGGCTGGGCCAGGCAGTGGATTTCTACAAAGTCGGCATGGAGCTTTATGCGGCGGCCGGCATGCCTTTTGCGCGGGAGCTGCACTTGGCGGGGAAGCAGGTTTTTCTGGATCTGAAGCTTTACGATATCGGCGAAACCGTTAAGCGGACTGTCGCGCAAGTTGCGCATACGGACGCGCGGTTTCTGACCGTCCATGCGATCAATCCGGTAATGCGCGCGGCGCTGGAGGGCCGCGGCGGGGCGTCGCTGCAGTTGATGGCCGTGACGGTGCTCACTAGTTTCGACCAGCAGGACGTTACCGACATGGGCCATACCTGCAGCCTTTCCGAACTGGTTGCGCTGCGGGCGAGGAATGCGATGGAGATTGGAATGGACGGCATCGTCTGTTCCGCTCTGGACGCCGCCGCCGTGCGCAAGATCGCCGGGCCGGCGGCGATTGTGGTGACGCCGGGCGTGCGATCGCGCAGCGCGAATAGGGGCGATCAGAAGCGCGTTGCTACACCCGCCGAGGCCATCGCGGCAGGCGCGAACTACGTCGTGATCGGAAGGGAAGTGACGCGCGCCAGCGATCCGGCCGAACAGGTCGCGCGCATTTTAGAAGATATACAAGCCAGTCTTACTTGCTCTGCTGCTCCTGGGTAATTCCGACGGACTGCGCCGCGGCGGCTTTGGCGGCTTTCATCTTCTTGGTGTCCAGCGCTTTCTGCACCCAACCGTCGGCGATTTCCACGTCCTTCCGGTATTGGTCGGGGGTGTCGTCCAAATCCGCACGCTCGCGGATCAGCAGGTTCATGTAGGCCATCGCGTCGTCATAGTTCGGATCGATCTTGAGCGCCTGGTCCAGATTCTTGATGCCGTCTTCGATGACCGAGGTGTACTTGTCCTTGAGCTCGGCCTTGACCTTCTTGTCCTTGAGCGGACCGGACTCTTCGGGTTTCATGCCGAGGTCGGCGCGCGCTTTCATCCAGGCGGCGTACCACTTCACCCAGTCGATCACGGCCAGGCTGTAGAAGCCTTCCTTGTTCTGCGGATCGGCGGTGATCAACTTCACGTACCACTCTTTGGCCTCGTCCAGCTTCTTGATCTTGGCGTCAAGATCGGGCATGCCCTGCGCCTGCTGGTAGGATAGCGACGCCAGCGAGGCCAGCGCGGTGGTGTCGTTGGGGTGCACGTCCAGAACCCTGTTGAATTCCTCCTTGGCCTGCTTGGCGAGCTGGAGGTTGTCAGGCGATTCGGCGCCCGGAATGTACTGGCTCATGTAGGCGGTGGCAAGGTACAAACGCCCGTTGATATTGCTGCCATCGAGCGCCACCGCTTGTTTGAACAACTCGACCGCGTCGGCGTACTTGGCGCCCTTGTAGGCGGCGATGCCGCGGTTGATCTTGTCGCGCGACCTCAGCTTGTCGCAGCCCGTCGAGAAGACGAGCAGCAGTCCGATTCCCAATATGACGATTTTGCTCTTCATAACCTGCGATGCCCTATTGTCCCGCCTCGATTTTCGGAGTCATCAAACCGATCTTATCCATCTGCACGCCCTTGGCGATGTCGATGGCTTTGGCTACGATTTCGAAATCGAGATCGGGATCGCCTTTCACGAAGACCACGCGCTCGGCGCGAGTCTTAAAGATTTCCTCCAGCCGGGGGCCGAGGCGGTTCTCGTCGGTGTCCTCGTTGTTGAGATGCATCTTCTTGTCTTTGTCGATGATGATCACGACCGTGCGGTCCTGCTCGGGCGGAGGCGGGTTCTTCTTGTCCGGCGGCTGCGGCGCCAGCGCTTCGAGTCCATGCGGCGTGAGCGGGGTGATGACCATGAAGATGATCAACAGCACCAGCAACACGTCGATAAGCGGCGTCATGTTGATTTCGGATTTGGGTCCGCCGCCGGGTCCGCCAACTGACATTGACATGGTGAATCTCCTCTAGTTGACTACTTTCTTATTCATCATTATGAACTTCGTCTGGGATGGGAATACGGAGGAATACGAGGGACACGAGGAACACCGAAGCTTTCGACAAACTCCCGGTGTTCCTCGTATTCCTCCTATTCCTTGTGTTCATCCCCGCTCATTCCTCACTGTCCCGCGCCGGGACTGCCCGCCAGTCCTTTGGCCTTGTCGCTTACGTCCGTGATCAGGCCGATCTGGTCCACGCCGGCTGCGCGCACGTTGTCGATAACGTCCTCTATCAGACCATATCGCGCCCGGGAGTCGCTCTTGATGTAGACCATCTTGTCGGGCTTGTTGGTGAGCAGGTCTTTCACTTTTTCCGGAAGCTGATCGGGGGTGATCTTCAAATTGCCCGGGCTCAGGAACACGCCGCCGTTGTGGGTGACCGCAATCAGAATGGCGTCTTCTTTGTCGGCCGCCTGCATGGTGATCGCGGACTTGGTTTTCACCAGGTCCACCTGCGTGCCTTTGGTGAGCATGGGCGTGATGACCATGAAGATGATCAGCAGCACCAGCATGACGTCCACCATGGGCGTGACGTTGATTTCAGCTACCGGGGGTGGAGCGGTCTTCTTTTTCATAATGGAACTCCTTTCAGGGGTTGCGGAGGCGCCAGCGCCTCCGCCCCTAATTCAACTCGCGTTGCCCACGAACCTACTTCGATACGGTGCGCTGCGTCCGCTTCAAGAAGTAGTCGATCAGCTCGGAGCTGGAATTGCCCATCTCCACGTCGAACGCTTCAATGCGGTTGGTGAAGTAGTTGAACATCCAGACCGCCGGCACGGCGACGAACAACCCTACGGCCGTGGTGACCAGCGCTTCCGAAATACCGCCGGCGACGGCGCTTAAACCGGTGGATTTCTGCTGCGTGATGCCCTTGAACGCGTTGATGATGCCGACCACCGTTCCGAACAAGCCGACGAACGGCGAGGTGGAGCCGATGGTCGCCAGGCTGCTGATGCCGCGCTTCAGCTCGGCGTGGACAATGGCCTCGGCGCGTTCCAGGGCGCGCTTGGAGGCTTCGATCTCTTCACCGGAAATCTCCGAGCTCAACTGGTGCGCGCGGAATTCCTGGAGGCCGGCCACGACAACTTTGGCCAGGTGGCTCTTGTTAAAACGATCGGCGATCTTGATGGCTTCGTCCAGCTTGCCTTCGCGCAGGGCGCCTGCGACGGCGGGAGCGAACTGGCGCGACTGCTTGCGGGCGCCGTTATAGGCGATCAAGCGGTCGATCATCACGCCAATGGACCAGGCCGACATCAGGAACAACACGATTACGACGATTCTTGCCGGCCAGGCCATCACGCCCCACATGCTCATCAGATCGAAATTCATGGGCTGTTCTCCCTGCAAAAGCATGAAGGCCCAGGTTTGGACATGTAAAAACATTCTGTTCTCCTGCGAGTTGAATTAGACTTCTATTGGCTCAACGTAAAATTCACATCAATGGTAGTGACCACTTCCACCGGCTCTCCGTTGAGAAGAGTCGGCTTGTACTGCCACTGCGAGACTGCTTGCCGGGCGGCTTCGAGCAGCAGCGGATGACCGGTCACCAGCGTTAGATTCTGGATGCTGCCGTCTTTACCGATAATCGCGGTAAAGCGAACCACACCCTGGATGCGCGCCTGCTTGGCAAGCTGCGGATAAACCGGAGTGATCTTCCGGATCAGGTTCGCGGCCTGCACGTTGCCGCCGACTCGAATACGCGACGGCGTTACGGGCTTGGGCGCTTCCTTCACGGGCGGAGGGGGCGGAGCGGCGGTGGGCACCGAACCGATGATGCCGCCGATGACGCCACCCGGCGTTCCACCGGGTATGCCGCCGGGAACTCCACCGACGACGCCCGAGCTAGTGGGCGGAGGCAGCTCTTCTTCCTTGATGTTGGCGATTTCTTTAGGGATCTGTTTCGGCGCCATCAGCCTTCCGGCGTCGAACTGGCGCGGAACCACTTTCACGACTTTGGGCGGCGCGGGCGCGGGCGGCGGCGGGGGCGGCGGCGGGGGCGGCGGCGCCACTAGAAAACTGGTGAGCTGAGCTCGGGGCAGCGTGTCGGTCCAGATCAGCGGGATCAGAACTACTACGCAGATCAATCCTACCTGACCCAGGAACGACAACATCACCGTCCACGGCTTATGTGTTTTTGCGGTTCCCTCAACGAAAGTTTGCTCAAACATATGTCACCTCGTCCCACAAAATTTCTGGCGGCGCAAAATCATCATACATCTTCGACTGCCTTACTTCACCTTCGCGGTCCCCCGGCGAACACCTTCTTTGGGACCGCCAACTTTGGGAGCGCTGGGAGCGGCCGATGAACCCGATGGCCGCTTACGCCCCTCCAGGAAATTATGCCAAAAGATCAGGATCGGGCTGGCGACGAACACGGATGAATAAGTTCCCACGATGATACCGCATACCAGCGCGAAGGAAAATCCGTGGAGCACCTGGCCGCCAAAAAGGAACAGCGCCAGGGCCGTCAGTAAAGTAAGCCCGGAGGTCAGGACGGTGCGGCTCAGAGTCTGGTTCACGCTTTTGTTCACCAAAGGCTCCAGCGCTTCCCGCCGCATGAGTTTGAGATTTTCTCTGATCCGGTCGAAGGTGACGATCGTATCGTTCATCGAGTAGCCGACCAGCGTCAAGAGCGCGGCCACGACCGTCAGGGAAATTTCTTTGTTGAATAACGAGAAAAGGCCCAGCGTGATGATGGTGTCGTGGAAAACCGCAATCACCGCGGCCACTCCATAGATCCATTCAAAGCGGAAGGCGATGTAGACCAGCATTCCACCCAACGCGTACAGAACGGCAAGAATGGCTTTACGCTGTAGCTCCGCGCCGATCTTGGGGCCCACTATTTCGGTTCCGAGCACGGCCAGCGGCGCCGGATAAGTGGTTTGCTTGATCACATTCAAAATCGGCGGCACGACGCCTTGCACCGCGGAGAGTTCGTCCAGGTTGCGGATCAGGCCGCCGTGGTACTTGCGGTACTCCATTATCTTAGCGGTGAGATCGTGCAGCAACTGATCCGACATCGGTATGCTTGCAGCCTGCAACGGGTCGCGCAGTTGGTTGGCCAGCCCATCCGCGTCACCGGCGTTGATGTTGTATTTGCCGCCGGGCTGTCCGCCAAATGCCGCCATCAGAGTATCGACGATGGTTTTGTCCACAGCCTGTAGAGCCTTGTCGTCCTGGACATCGGTACCGATTATGTCTTCCGGCTTCCCGGAGAGTTCCTGGACTTCCAGCGCCGGTATCTTGCCTGAGAGTGCAGCTCGCACTTGATCCACCGAGGGCCGCTGGACAAAAGTAACATGCACTAGCGCGCCGCCTTTAAAATCGATGCCGTAGCGGGGTCCGCCTTTGATTACCAGACTCACCAGACCGGCCGCCGTGAGCACCAGGGAGAGGCCGATGAACGGCCACTTCTTCCCGAGAAAATCGAAGTTCGTGTTCTTAAATAATTCCATGCACCAAGTCGCATCGCCGGCATCTAACAGTCTTAGACACCGGCCAGCGGGAATGAGTTCCCGAGGCTAAATCCTTTACAAACTTTACAGTCTGGACCGCTCCCTTACGGTCGCGGCTCGGTAAAAACTTTCTCCGTTACTGAGCCGCGACCGTAAGGGAGCGGTCGTCAAATACTCAAAGCTGTCACTTGCCGCTTGCCGGACAGCTCAAAATCAAAAATTGTCTTGGACACAAATACTGCTGTGAAGATGTTGGCGATCAGTCCGATCACCAGCGTTACAGCGAACCCCTTCACCGGTCCGGTACCAAAAATAAATAGAAACGCACACGATACCACGGTAGTGACGTGCGTGTCGATAATCGTTAACAGCGCCTTGCTGAAACCGGCGTCCACGGCCGCGATGACCGCTTTGCCGGCGCGCAGCTCTTCGCGAATGCGCTCGAAAACTAGAACATTGCTATCCACCGCCATGCCGATGGTCAAAATGATTCCCGCGATGCCCGGCAGCGTCAGAGTGGCGCCCGCGTAGGCCAGCGCCGCGATCAAAATAATTGCGTTGAGGAATAGCGCGAGCGTGGCGTTGATGCCCGAGCGCCGGTAATAAAACAACATGAAAAGCGTCACCGCGATCAGGCCGGCGATGCCCGCGCGGAATCCTTCGCGAATGGAATCGGCTCCGAGCGATGGGCCGACGGTGCGCTCTTCCTGATAAACCACGCTGGCGGGCAGGGAACCGGCGCGCAGGTTCAAGGCCAGGTCGGCCGCTTCCTCTTGCGTGGCTGCGCCGGTAATACGGCCGGTGTCGCTGATGCGGCTCTGAATGGTGGGCGCGCTGATGATCTGGTTGTCCACTACGATGGCCGCGCGATTGTTGATGTTGGCTTCGGTGTATCGCTCGAATCGTTTGGCGGCCTCCTGCGTGAGCAC
>DATDHK010000621.1:0-1942 GCA_036521635.1 Bryobacteraceae bacterium
CGGCGGGCTTGCAGGGCAATGACAAGGCGCTGGTTTCCACCGTGGAAACTTGGATCGCGCAAGATATCAAGATGGTTGTCTTATCCAGGCACAGCAGTCCCAAAGATGGCGAGACCATAACGAAACTGGTCAACATTCGCCGTGCTGAGCCAGATCAAACTCTATTCCAGGTACCGTCTACTTATCGGATCGTAGACGAAGACGGGCGCTTCACAATCGAGGTCGCTCGAGCTCGCGGAGATGTCAATGGCGGGCGCGACGATGAGCAGTCCATCCGCAAGATGCTGGCTGCATTCGCGGATGCCAGGAATGCGTTAGACGCCCGAGGCATGGCCGCCGCTTACGCGGACGATGCGGAATTCCTGGCGTTCGACGATCCTCCAATTACCGGACGCCCGGCTATCGAGCGCGGCTTGATCGCTCCGGTGACCAAGGGTGGAGGAAGGATGGAGCGCAGCCTCAAAGGCGTTCGGCTAATTCGGCCGGATCTGGCCGTTGCCGAGGGCGACGTTCACTTCAGCGCGCCCAACAGCAATATGAATTTTGTTGAACACTACGTACTGCGGAAAAATGCCGGCCGCTGGCAAATCCTGTTTCAGCGCTACATCAATTCAGAGTGACGCTTGGTGAGGTGGCTGTTAAACTGTTAGTTGAACGTGGTTCGACACTACTTTGATCACAACGCGACAACGCCCCTATCCGAGGAAGTACTCGAAGTATTGCTTCCAGCACTACTTGAAGTGTATGGCAACGCGTCCAGCATTCATTATTTCGGACAACTAGCCAAGCAGCGCCTCGAAATGGCGCGCCGCGAAACAGCGTCGCTGCTGCACTGCGACCCAAAAGAAATTGTCTTCACCAGTGGCGGAACCGAAGCCGACAACCTGTCGATTCTCGGAAGCGTGCGATCACAAGCGGCCGCGAAAAAGCACGTGATCGCTACCACCATCGAGCATCCGGCCGTGCTGAATCCTTGCCGCCAGCTAGAGCGCGAAGGCGTCGACGTGACCTGCGTGAGAGTAGAATCGGGCGGCGTTGTCGATCCCCACGAAATCCGAAAAGCTTTACGTCCGGAAACGGTTCTGATTTCCGCGATGCATGCCAACAATGAATTGGGAACAATCCAGCCGATTCAGGAGATCGCGGTCATCGCACGCGAAGCGGACGTTTTGTTTCACGTGGACGGCGTGCAAGCGGCTGGAAAAATTCCAGTGGATGTGCATTCGCTTGGCGTCGACCTGTATTCCATCAGTGGACACAAGCTGCATGCGCCCAAGGGAATCGGCGCGCTGTACGTGAAGAATGGAACGCGATTGAATGCGATTCAATTCGGCGGACGGCACGAACGCGAGCGCCGGCCCGGCACCGAAAACGTACCGGGCGCTGTGGCGCTAGGCCGCGCGGCTGCGTCGGCGATCAAGACTCTTGACACCGAGTCGACCCGGATTGCAAACTTGCGCGATCGCCTGGAGCACGGAATTCTCGAGCGCATTCCATCCTCCGGTGTGAACGGCCAGTGGTCGCCGCGCACGCCCAACACAACCAACATATTTTTCGATGGACTGGAGGGCGAGGCCCTGGTAATCTCGCTTGACCTGAAAGGATTCGCGGTGTCGAGCGGATCGGCCTGCTCCAGCGGCGCGGTGGAACCCTCGCACGTCTTGCTGGCCATCGGACTCTCGCGCGAGCGCGCCCGCGCCAGCCTGCGATTTTCCCTGGGCCGTTCGAACACCGAAGAGCAAGTGGACGCTCTGATCGACGCAGTCGCCGAATCCGCCGCGCAACTAAGAAAGCTGTCCCCAACCTATGCCTGACACGAATCTTGTGGGGCAGGATGGCATCCTGCGGCCGTTTGTTAATCGGCGCGTAAATAATTCCGAATTCAGTGACGTGCGGATTACCAATCCGCCGCAGGTTACCAACCTGCCCCACAAAAATGAAT
>DATDHK010000622.1:0-4559 GCA_036521635.1 Bryobacteraceae bacterium
CTTCGGCATCGGCTGCGAGCGGGAGCACACTCTCGAGGAGATCGGGCAGGAGTTCGATGTCACCCGTGAGCGCATCCGTCAGATCGAGGCCAAGGCGTTGCGCCAGCTTCGGTCGCCTGAACGGGCGCGCCATTTGCGAGCTTTACTGGCCGCCAGATAAAGCTGCGCTCCTCCGTGTGAAGGGCCGGGCAGGGAGCCCGGCCTTTTTTGTTTGTGATAATATCTGTGGTAAATCGTTTTTCAACAGAATCGCCGGAATTGCGGAGGGTTCGCAGTGAAAGCGTTGAAGATTGTTCTTTTGTGTTGCGCGGTAGTGCTGCTGGACGGATGCATTGCCGGTTTTCGGCCTATTGCCTCCCGACGTGCCGACCGCTATCAGGCCAAGGTTGACAGTCAGTCGCTCGCGCGGAGCCGGGGCGGGCAGCCGGCGGTTGACGGCATGACCTTGCCCTGGGTCGACTGGAGCAACTATTACGGGACCAGCGACGCTTCGCGCGGCGTGGCCCCTGGCGCGTTCTGGTTCTCCTCCGCTTCCCGCGGCGTGCAAGGCGCACTTCTGGATCTTGAAATCCAACGCCTGGAACTCATCAAGTTCAATTTGTTGGATAACAACGGCACGTACCGGAAATATGTCCTGGACCCCGATGGGGCGGCGGCGAAAACCTGGCCCGAGATGCGCCTTCCAAAAGACCATCCGAATTACCAGGAAGCGGGCGGCGACGCGGCGCAGCAGATTTGCACCGGCGAACTGATTCGCAAACGCACGCTGACCGGGATTTGCAATGACCAGCTCAATCCGCTGATGGGGTCGACCGGGCAATTGTTCGGGCGGAATGTGGAATTCGACACCTCGTTTCCGGACCTGGGCCAGAACACGCTCACGCGCAATCGCCACGGCGACCGGCTGGGCCTGCTCAGGCCCGATCCACAGGTGATCAGCCGCCGCCTGTTCACGCGCCGCCAGGAACATCCGGAGACCTGCCGCGAGGGCTACGGCGCGGCCGATCCGAGCCAGTCCAACTGCGATTATCAAAAGGCTTCGTCCTTCAACGTGCTGGCCGCGTTCTGGGTCCAATTCATGACGCACGATTGGTTCTCGCACCTGGAGGAGGGCCACAACGACAACGAGTACATCAAAACGGGTTGCGAAAGCCAGCGCGTGAATAATGTGGAGCAGCCGCTTTCGCCGGACGACATCCAGCGTCTGGGGTGCCGGCCGGACGACCGGATCGATCGCAGCTACGTGGCCCAGAGCACGCCGCCAGGCACGTTCTCGAGCGGCGGCAAAGAGTATCTGGAGCGCGCGCCCAAGACCATGCGCAACACGACCACGGCCTGGTGGGACGCCTCGCAGATGTATGGATACGACGAAACCTCGGGGAAGCGGGTAAAGCGCGATCCCCAGGATCGGGCTAAGCTGCTACAGGTTCCGCTGGCCGGAGCGTCGACCGCGCAAGGCCTCTATCTTCCGCTGTTCGAAACAGGCGACCCGATCAATCCGGAATGGGCCGGGCAGGAAGCCACCGCTTTTCCCGACAACTGGAGTATCGGCCTCAGCTTTCTTACCAACGTATTCGCGCGGGAGCACAATGCGTTCGTGGATGAGTTCCGGAAGCAGGCCGCGCACGCGCCCGACGCCGACAGCGGTCTGCGCAACCCCGCGGCGCCCGCCAAGGTTATCCGCAATCGGGATGTTTCCAGCGATGAGCTGTACGACGCGGCGCGCCTGGTGGTGGCGGCGGAAATCGCTAAGATACACACCACCGAGTGGACCCCGCAGCTACTCTACGACGAGACAGGTTATGTGGCGCTGAACGGTAATTGGAGCGGCCTGCTGGGAACGCGCGCGCCGGTGCTCACCAAAATTCTGCAGGATATCGTCAAGAACGGCTTTGGCAAATCCAAGAACCCGCTGGACGCCACGCAATGGTACACCATCTTTGCCGCGGGCCCGGGTATCGTGGGCCTGGGCAGCCTGGATAGCGACTGGGACATAACCAAGCCGGGCTCGGTAAACGGGGGCGTCAATCACTTTGGATCGCCCTTCAACTTTCCCGAGGAGTTCATCAGCGTCTACCGTCTGCATCCGCTGGTGCCCGATCTGATCGAATACCGCGATCTCAAGGGCGATCCGAATAAAATTGCAGCCAGGCTTCCGGTGGTGGAAACGTTTCGCGGTAAAGCCACCGAAGCCATGCACTCGCGCGGATTGGCCAACTGGGGACTCAGCATCGGCCGTCAGCGCGTGGGCTTGTTGACGCTGCGCAATTACCCGATGTTTCTTCAGAATCTCAAGATGGACCGCCTGGAGAGCACAACCAAGCAGATCGACGTGGCGGCGCTGGACCTGATTCGCGACCGTGAACACGGGACTCCGCGCTTCAATGAATTTCGCCGGCAGTATGGCCTCCGCCAGCTCACCAGTTTCGACGACTTCCTGGACCCCAGCGCGAAGTTGAGCGCCGGGGACCGGCAAGAGCAGCAAGACCGCGTCAAGACCATGCGCGAAATCTACGGCCAGCACGTCTGCGACATTTCGAAACAGATCACCGATGCGCAGGTCAACGCCGACGGCTCCGCGATCACGGATTGCCTGGGCAAGCCCAACGGCACGCTGGTCGACAATATCGAAGATGTCGACCTGGTGGTGGGTCTGCTGGCCGAACCGGTGCGTCCGCACGGCTTCGCGATTTCGGAAACGCAGTTCGTGGTGTTCATCATCAACGCATCACGCAGGCTGTTCAGCGATCGTTTCCTGACGTCCAGTTTCCGGCCGGAATTCTACACTACGCTGGGGCTTGATTGGGTCAACAATAATGGGCCGGGCAAGCCGCGGATGGAGAAGGGAAAGCCCAACGGTCACGAACAACAGGAGGTTTTGCCGTTCAAGCGGGTGTTGATGCGTACGATACCTGAACTTGGCGCTGAGCTCGAGAATGTTGTGAACGCATTCGATCCGTGGGCGCGGAGCCGGGGCAAGTACTATAGCCTGGATTGGACTCCGCGGGCCGGGGCCGAGTCGGATGACGCTTTCCGGAAGTAGGATTTAACGAGAAGGCGCCGGCAGGCCGATTTGCAATCGGCGGCAGGTTACCAACCTGCCCCACAATGCTAGAGAGAGCGCTACTAAGAGGCCGTCTCTTGTTAGTGTGAAGGGGCTGATCTTTTCGCCGAGGCCAAAGCATCCGCAATCGATTCCCAATCCCTTTACGTAGGCTTGCAGCATTACTCCGAAAAACAAACCTAATAGGAGGGTTGCGGTGGCGGCGGCGTAGCGCAATCCGTAACCTGTCGCTAGCATAATGCCGAGCAACAATTCCAACCACGGGATGGTTCGGCCCAGCGTCAAAACGGCCCACTCCGGCAATAGTTGATAGGCGTCGATCGACATGGCGAACAGTAAATACGGCTGGCGCAGCTTGGTATAGGCGGCGTAGAGAAATACGGCTGCGAGAAAAAGACGCAGGATTAAGATGAACGCGCGCACGCTAGTTCTGGGCTAGAAGCTGATCGATGAAGCGGCGGACCAAATCGTAGCTGGTGGCGCCGGGGATGCGATATTGTTTCAGCCGGTGGGTCAGGATGATGGTGGGCGTTGTGTCCACTTTGTTGCTTTGCGCGGTCTGGATGTCCTGCTGCACTTCGGCGAGGATGGCCGGATCTTTCGCGAGCGCGCGCACTTTCTTCGCGTCGGCGGGCGACAGAATGCTGCACACGGTTTCATCCACTTTGCCGTTGGCCGCCCACACGTTTTGCTGGCGGAACAGAATCTCGCCGGCCTGCTCGTACTTGCCCACTCGATTCGCGGCGAGGGCGTAACAAGCTGCTTCCATCGCGTGCGGATGAAGTTGGGTGATTGGAAATTCGTGATGGATGAGATAGACCTTGCCCTTGTCCACGTAGTCGAACATGAGCGGGACCAGGGTCCGCTCATAGAGGGCCTTGCAGGCGGGACATTGGTAGTCGCTGTAGACCTCCAGCATAATGGGGGCGTTGGGCACGCCGCGGGACCGGATGGAAGCCGCCTGCGCGCCGAATGCGGCGGCGAGGAAGGTCAGGATGAGAATCGTTTTCCGCATGCTTCTAGCATATACTCGGCGGGGGATGCGATGCGTAGTGGTTTGTTGATGCAGGGCAGGCCGTTCCTGGACATATCAGCAGTTTTACCGCCGTGCGATGTAGGTCGGCTCTTGCGGGCCTTCGGCGGGAAGGCAAACCGTCAACTTGAATCGAACTGCGGCGTTTTCGGCGGCTAACGGTCCGCCCGAGCCACAGTACGTCTGGAGGGCGGGTATGCCCCTACTGCCGCGCCTTCAATCGCGATCTTGCTTCATGCACAAAAGCAATATCTCGATGGGTCTCGCGAATGTCAGTCGGCTCGATCAGTTTCACTGCCGCTGCGATGGCCGCTTTCCCGACAACGAGTCCACCACTTGCAAGAAAGCAGTGAGTCGTGGCCTGGGCTTTGCGAGGTCAGCTTTCTCCGAGTGGCGCGTTACCCGGCCAGAGCCGCGCTGATCGCGTTCGCCGGGCTTTTGCCCCCACTCGCACCAAGGGCG
>DATDHK010000623.1:0-2502 GCA_036521635.1 Bryobacteraceae bacterium
CAGTGGGACGGCGACGTTGCATTCCGGTTATACCAGCCAAAGGTTCTACAGCGCGGATCAGCACACAACCAGCCTGTCCTGCCGGCTCAGCGACACAGTTCAGGCATTCGTACATGCCGTAGATGAAATAAATGTACGCATGCCCGGGCGGACCAAAGATCACGCGCGTCCGATCCGTGACGCCACGCCAGGCATGCGCGGCCCGGTCGTCCACGCCCAGATAGGCTTCGGTTTCCACAATGCGGCCCGCCGTCTTTCCGTGCACCAGAACCTTCCCAAGACAATCGCGCGCGACATCGACAGCCGGCCGCGCATAAAAATCACGCGAGAGAACATCAGACCCGCCCATGAGCTCAGAAGTGGGTCCAGTTTCCTTCACAGCCTCGGTGTTCCTCGTATTCCTCGTATTCCTTGTGTCCCCCGTGTTCCTTGTGTCCCCCGTGTTCTTTCTCCAGGAACACACACCTCTTCTTGTATGCTAGGAGGTTAGCATGCGGCTATTCTGTGGGATCGATTTGCCGGAGAACGTCCGGGAAAAACTCGAGCGGCTGCTCATCCATCTGCGTCCGTGCGCGCATTTGAAGTGGAGTCCGGTCTACAATCTGCACATCACGCTGAAGTTCATCGGTGAATGGCCGGAGGAAAAACTGCCGCAACTGGAAGCCGCGCTGCGCTCCTTGCCGCGGCGGAACCCGATACCGTTGGAGGTCCGCGGTCTGGGCTGGTTTCCGAATCCGAAAAATCCGCGCGTGTTTTGGGCGGGCGTGCACGATGCCGACGGTCTCACGACGCTGGCGCGCGACATCGAAAAGGCTCTGGACTCTCTGGGAATCGCCAAAGAGACGCGGCCCTTCGCGGCGCATTTGACGCTGGCGCGAATCAAGGATCCCGCGCCGCTGGATGCATTGCGCAACGCAATCGAAAAACTGGAATCGGCCGGGTACGGCGCTTTCCACGCCACCTGCTTTCACTTGTATCGGAGCCAGCCGGGCGCAGCCGGATCGATTTACACCAAGCTTTCGGAGTGTCCCTTCCAACCGGCATGACGCCTTTCCTCGCCGTGCCGATCGCATATCTGGTGGGTGGCATTCCGTTCGGCTATCTGCTCGTCAAAATGAAGACCGGCGAAGACGTTCGCGCGAAGGGCAGCGGAAATATCGGCGCGACCAATGTTCTTCGGACCACGGGCAGGTTGATCGCCGTAATCACATTGCTGCTGGACATAGCGAAGGGATTCTTCGCGGTTTGGCTGGCGGCGAAGCTCTCGCACGATTCGCCAGGGTGGATGAGCGCCGCTGCGCTGGCGGTGATGGCCGGCCACGCCTATCCCATATTCCTGAAGTTTCGCGGCGGCAAAGCGGTGGCGAGTTTTATCGGGGCATTCCTATACCTCACGCCCATTCCACTTGTGGCCGTTCTATTCCTCTTCGTGATTGTGGTGGCGGCCAGCCGGCATATTTCACTCGGCTCGATTGTGGCCGCCGGATGCCTTCCGCTGGCGGTCTGGCTGATAGAACATCCACCGGCGGTGGTGCTGCTGGCGTCGCTCGCGGCCGGCGCGTTCATTGTTTACCGGCACAAGGAGAACGTCGACAGAATCCGCGCGGGAGCCGAGCATGTCTTCCGGTTTAGGTAAGATCGCGATCGTCGGCGCGGGAAGCTGGGGCACCGCGCTGGCCATCGTGCTGTCGCCCCGATTCGAACGCATCCGGCTCTGGGCGCACGAAAAAGATCTCGTGCAGCGGATCGCCGCAACGCGCGTCAACGATATTTTCCTGCCCGGTTATCGGCTTCCCGTCAACGTCGAGCCGGTTTCGGATTTGGAACTTGCGCTCGCCGACGCCGGCATTGTGCTGGGTGTAATGCCATCCCGGTTCGCCCGTCCGCTGTATCGCGCGATGTTGCCGCACGTCCAATCCACCACGCGATTTGTCAGTGCAACCAAGGGCCTGGAAACCGGGTCGCTGCTGCGCATGTCCGAAGTGGCCCGCGAAGTTATCGGCGAAAAGTTTGAGCCGCGCATCGCGGTACTGTCCGGGCCAACGTTCGCGCGGGAGGTGGCCGGCGGAGAGCCCACAGCGCTGGTGATTTCCTCCACCGGCCGGGAATTAGCCGCGTCCCTTCAGCGCGAATTCTCGGGACCGACGTTTCGCTTATACACCAACGACGACCCGGCGGGCGTCGAAATCGGCGCCGCGCTAAAAAACGTCATCGCGATCGGCGCTGGAATCTGCCAGGGGCTAGGGCTCGGCAACAATTCCATAGCGGCGCTCATCACCCGGGGGCTTGTGGAAATCACGCGGCTGGCCGTTGCCATGGGCGGCCGGGCAGCTACCCTGGCAGGACTCGCGGGTTTAGGCGATCTAGTACTAACGTGCACCGGCGATCTAAGCCGAAATCGCACAGTCGGAATTGAGCTGGCAAAGGGCCGCAAGCTTCCCGAAATCGTAAGTTCGATGACAATGATCGCCGAGGGCATTGAAACAACCTATGCCGCCGTCG
>DATDHK010000624.1:0-2765 GCA_036521635.1 Bryobacteraceae bacterium
GCCTCGGATACTTCGGAAATCGCGGATCGCTCGCCGAGAGAAGACACTGATAGAACACCGATCCACGATCGGAAGTGATGCGCCGGACGTGGAGACAACTGGCGCAGAGGCCTGCCTGCTGCGCCTGTTGTGACGCGCCGGGCTGGTTCACTATTTGGGCGGGGCCGGAGCCGGAGCTGGCTTTGGTTCGGGCGCCATCTTCGGCTCCACTCCGCCGTTATGGCATGTGAAGCAAGTTACGTGAACCTTGCCATCCGGAAACTTCGCATTGATGTCGGCCGTCATCGCGATCATGCGGCGCGCGATTTCCTTTTTGGGATTATCGTCGCTGGGGAAGTTGTTCTGCACGTGGCAGTGGACGCACTGCACCCCGAGTCCCGCCGTGTAGGTGCGCATGATCGCAATCACTTCGGGGCCGGTGGTAACTTTCAAAACCTTGAGGTTCGTGGGGGGCGGAGGCGGTGGACGCTTCCCCTTATCCTGCGCGCATAGCGGCAGCAAGAGCAACAATGAAGCAGCAAAGAATCGCATTTGATTATCATACATGGAATCGCAATGCCGGCAAACCGGCCAACCGATGCTACTTTTCCCGCACAATAGGACCAGGAGAAAGCAATGACCGTCAACAAAACAACTATGGTCCCCGCCTTGCGGTATCGGAATGCCCCGAAAGCAATCGAATGGCTCTGCGACACATTTGGGTTTGAGCGGGGCCTGGTAGTGCCGGGCGAGAACGGAGCCATCGCCCACGCTCAGCTTGTTCTAGGCAACGGGATGATCATGCTTGGTTCAGTGGCGCCGGGTGAGTATGGGAAGTTGACCAAACAGCCGGACGAAACCGGCGGGGCTGTGACGCAGAGCGTCTATATCGTCGTCGCGGACGCGGATGCACACTATAATCGGGCAAAGGCGGCCGGCGCTGAAATCGCGATTGACATTAAAGGTGAGGATTACGGCGGTCGTGGATATACGTGCCGCGATCTGGAAGGGCACGTCTGGAGTTTCGGAACCTACGATCCATGGGCCTGACGTAGCCGTAGTGCCGCCGCCAGCCCCCGCGTGAGAAAATCCCGCTCAACGCGATTGCCGGCCAGATCCAATGCATTGCTATACGCGCTTGCCGCCTCTTCCAAACGGTTTATGCGGAATAGAACGTCCGCGCGCGCGGCATGGAACAGATAGTATTTCTCCAATTCACCGCGCCGCGATTTGCGGCCAATCGGTATCTTGAGCCGTCTCCGCCTGCGCATGCAGTGCGGCAATTGCGGCCTGCAATTGATAGGGCCCAACAGGTCCCAACGTCAGCGCCCGCTCTACGAGTGGAAGGCCCTCGACCAGCGATCGGGCGCGGGCTTGAACGTCCATTGTGCCTCAGAAAGACCTTTGGCAGCGTTGACGACGCCATTGCGAGTTTCGGCAAGATAGCGAAGTCCTTTTTCCCGGTCTGAAGATGTCAGGTCCTGGCCGGCGAGCGCCGTCAAAAAGAGCGCGGGCGATAGCACCTGAGCGATTGATCGTAGAGTGTTGCGATTCCTGGTCGATCTCCTTTTCATCGAAACGACGAATGAGAATACCAGGATCGACAGGGTTGATCGACATGGCCGAGCGAATTTTTTATGCTTCTACTCCTGCCGCAACGCGCTTGCCGGGTCCACCCTCGCCGCACGCAGCGCCGGTATCGCGCAGGCCATCAACGCCACAACGATCAAAGTGCCCGCGGCCGCGGTGAACGTCAGCGGGTCCATCGGCTTTACTCCGAATAAAACCGATTGAAGCGATTGCGTCAACGCCAACGTCGCTATCAGTCCAATGCCGAGGCCAATGGCAATCATCTTCAATCCGCTTCTCAAGACCAGCCGCAAGACGTCGCCGGTGGAAGCGCCCAGCGCCATCCGGATTCCGAATTCGCGCGTGCGCTGGCCCACGGAAAACGCCAGAACGCCGAAGACCCCGACCGATGCCAGAAGCATGGCCAGCGCCGCGAACGCCGCGACAAGCTGAGCGCGAAAACGGGGCTGGGCAATCGACCCGGCCGCCACTTCATCCATGGTCCGGATCTGTGTCACGGGCTGGCCTTTATCAACGCGGGCGATGGCGGACTTCACCGCCGGCGCAAGCGGCATGGGATCGGTTGCCGTACGAACTGCGATCGCGGCCCAATACCAGGAATTCTGCGTGACGGGTACGTAGATCTCGGGGTCGTTCTGCTTCTCGCCCAGCCCTTCCACTTTTACTTGATGACTTACACCCACAATTTGCCGCACCACCGGCTTGGGTCCGCCCGCCGTCATGGCTTGCACGCTTATCAACGCGCCGATGGGTTCTCGTCCGCTAAAGTGGCGGCGCACCATTTCCTCATTCACGATGCAAACCGGCGAGGACGCGGATGTATCGCGATCCATAAACGCACGTCCGCGCAGAATCGGAATTCCCAGCGTTGCGAAGTAGCTTGCACTGACCATCTGATAGTGCGCGCCCGTCTGATTCGCATCTCCGCGCGGCGGTTGTCCCACGATCTCGAAACCTTGTCCGATATCCCAGCCATCGGTGGGCAGATTGGTGCTCACTGAAACGTTTTGCACTCCCGGCAGCGCTCCGATTTCGCTCTGCACCGCCTGGTAGAAAGGCAGCGTGTCCGGAGGATTGGGATAGCGGCTGAGAGGAAGGCTCACGGACATTGTGAGCACGTTGGTGGCGTAGTAACCGGCGTCCACATGGTTCAACGAGCCCAGCGTACGCAGCAGCAATCCCGCGCCTGTCACCAA
>DATDHK010000625.1:0-5368 GCA_036521635.1 Bryobacteraceae bacterium
TACTATCGCCAGCGATCTGGCGATCACCAGCGTTTCGCCAACTTCCGTGCAAGCCGGATCGCCGGGCGTGCAATTGACCATCACCGGTAAGGGATTTGTTTCCGGGTCCGTCGTAAACTTCAACGCGACGAAGCTCACCCCTGTTTTCGTCAGCGCCAGCAGCCTCACGGCCGACGTTCCAGGGGGCTTGCTCGCCACGGGCGGCACGGCTCTCATCACCGTTTCGAATCCCGACGGTAGCGTTGCGAACGGCCCCACTTTTGTGATTACCAGCCAACCGTTTATCACCGCCCCCGTAGTGAATGGCGCCAGCTTCCTGCCTGGGATTCAATCCGGTTCCTGGTCCACTGTTTTCGGAACGAATCTCTCGACGACTACCAGGAATTGGGACGGGGCAATCATCGACGGGAAATTGCCGCTGAGTCTGGATAATGTGAGCGTGATGGTGAACAACAAGCCTGCGGCCATTTACTTCATCAGTCCGGGGCAGATCAATTTTCAAGCCCCCGACGACACCGCGACCGGCGCGGTGAACGTCACCGTCACCAACTCCAGCGGCACCAGCAATAGCATGGTCGCGCAGCTTCAGAGGGATGCTCCCGGATTTTTCATGTTCGATCCGCAAGCGCGGAAATACGTGGCTGCATTGGTCGCAAACGCCGATGGCTCCGCCACCTTCCTCGGGCCGCCCAACTTGTTTGGGGCCGGAGGAGCAGTGACGCGGCCGGCCAAGCCCGGCGAGATCCTGGAATTGTACGGCACCGGTTTTGGTCCCACAAATCCCGCCGTCAAGGCGGGCTTCATTGTCGGTAGCGCCGCACCGGCAGTCGACAAGGTTACGATTACGATCGGCGGACTGGACGCGGTAGTTCAGTTTGCCGGCATCACGGGCGCGGGTCTTTATCAGATCAATGCGGTGGTGCCGCTCAACTTGGCGGCGGGCGATCAACCGATCGTTGCCACTGTCAACAATAGTTTGAAGACTCCGGACGGCTCCTTTGTGACAATTACAACTAAGTAGACTAAGTAGATTACTTTGTAACAATTGGTCACGGGTAACAGTCTCATCGACAAGATGAGCCGTATTACGCTGCTCCCGCTGCTGGTGATTTTTCCTTTCGCTCTGGTCGCGGAGCGCGCCATGCCCAGTTTGCGCTCCGCCGGAGCGCCCGCGGATGGCGGACAAAGTTGCAGTCTCTGCCATAACAATCTTGGCGCCGCGAACAGCGACCTTGCCGGGTCCCTCAGCGTCACCGTCGGCGACTACACTCCCGGACTCCAACAACTGATTCACGTAAAAGTGCAGCATCCGCGCGCGTCGAGATATGGCTTTCAGATGACCATTCGAGCGGTCACGGACGAAACCCTGGAGGCCGGGGTTATGTCGCCGGTTTTAACCAGCGATCCGGTGCAGGTGCGCTGCGACGATGCGTCGCGTTTCGGATCGGCCGCGCCCTGCAATGGAAAGCGCGAATTCGCCGAACATATGAATGCCCCGGCCGCCGACGCCGGCGGAGGGTTTGATTTTGTAGTCGCGTGGACGCCGCCCGGGAACGAGTTGGGCGACGTGCGGATTTACGTCGCCGCCGTGGCCGCGGACGGAGACGGAACGGCCGCGGGCGATCGCGTTTACACGGTGGTCAAAACAATTTCCGCGGTGGGCGGATGCACTCTCACCAAGCGTCCGACGCTTCAAACGGTAACCAACGGCGCATCCTTTCAGCAGCAGCTTTCCTCCAACGCGATGATCAGTATTTTCGGGCTCGGATTCCAGGTGCCCGGCCGGACTCGAGGCGTCGGCCTGGGCGACATCACCAACAATGCTTTTCCCACAGTGCTGGCGTGCGTGTCGATATTGGCAACCGGCGCGGGCCTGCCGCAGCAGGGCATGCTGCTGCCGGTGGCGTACGTTCAAGTGGATCAGATCAATGCGCAAGCGCCCGTCCTGCCGGGCACGGGGCCGGTGAATCTCACGGTGGTCATTAACGCCGGCAAGCCGAATGAGCTGCGCAGCGATGTCGCGACCATCAATCTTCAGACTTTCGCCCCGGCGTTTTTCGTTTTTCCGAACTCGAAAAGCATCGCCGCGCAAGTGGGCGGTTCGAGCGCGATCATTGCGAATCCGGCGGTGGTTGCGGGCGGCAGGCCGGCGACGCCGGGAGAGGTAATCACGCTGTACGGCACCGGTTTTGGCGACACGAATCCAGCGGTTGCGACGGGCCAATTGGCGGCGGGCGCGGCAGCGTTGACGACCCCCATCACGGTGACCATCGGCGGCACAACCTTGCCGTCGCAAGACGTCCTCTACGCGGGCCTGTCACCCGGATCGATCAACGGACTTTACCAATTCAACGTGCGTGTCCCGATGTCGGCTCCGGACGGCGATGTCCCGGTGAGCATCGCCATCGGCGGATTCCAGACCCAAAGCGGAACCACGATTCCGGTGAAGCGCTAAACAATGCGGTGACTGGAAGCTGTGAAGAAATCAAGAACACAAAGGAATACGAGGAACACAAGGAACACCAGAAACAGGTGAGGTATCCAGGGACTTCCTCCGTTCCTCGAAATCATTCCACTCGCCCGAACTGGTCTGGTGTTCCTCGTGTTCCTTGTGTTCCTCGTATTCCTTGGTTCTTGATTTCTTCACAGCTTCCAGTCACCTCATTAAGGGGCCGCGCGGTGACGTCTGCCTACTTTAAATAGCTGTGCAGCGGCGTCGTATCGCCGGGCGGCCACATCGTGCTCACTGAACCGCGACTATAGAACGTCACTGTCACACTCCGTCTGGAAGAAGCTGAATCGTTAGCGACGCGCGACACAGCATGCCACGAGTTCTCCGATCGGACGATGACGGACGAATATCCAACGATGGGCGGAATCTCAGCCACCACATCCTCTGCATTGTGGGAACGCAGGATCCTCAGGCAGCCGCCGTTCGCACTGTTCCAAGACCGGTTGAAATACAGCACCTGCGTCACCAGCTTCTCCGGCAGGTCCCGATGTGCGCCCAGCGAATGACCCGGCCCGTAGTGAAAAACATTCGCTTCCATGGGAGCTTGCATGAGGTCGCATCCGGTCAGGGCCGTCATCGCCGCGCGGTATTCCGGCGAGAGTAAATCGCCGGCCAGCGCTCGCCAGGCGTCGCTCAAGTCGTCGGGAAATGCGATAACGTCTTCGCCCATCCCAATCAGCGCGCGCGCTTCATACTCGTAGTCTTTCTCGCCGCCGTATCCGGCCACGAGCTTGAAATGATCGCACGGATACGTATCCGCCAACCTCGCGGCGTCATCCGGATTGAACAGATTGGCGATGGCGGCCCAGCGGTAAGGATCGGTTTCCAGCCGGTGATGTCCGATGTGCGCCAGCTTCATCAATGGCCGTCTCCGCGGCTTCAACACGCCCCGCCCGGCGAAACGCAGGGGGGCCGTCAATCTCCATGAGAGCGACGTCATGATTTCCGCGATTTGGGCGTCCCGCGCGGCCGTCTCCACGCGAGCCGCGGTCAGTTGTTTTACCACGTCGTCCAACCGATCTTGTCGATCCGCGCCTTCCTTATGGGTCTTGCCCAATTGGTCCATCACCTCATCCAGTCGTTTCCGGGCGTCGGCGGTTTCGCCGCGAGCGGCTGCCAGAGCTTGCTGCATGCGCTCTTGAGCGGACGTTCTCTCCTGTTCTAAAGCCTCGGCCGCTTCCTGCTGGCGCTCCCGCGCCTCCACTCGCTCCTGCGCCAAAGCTGTGGCCGCGTCCTCCAACAAGGCCGGCAGAGATTGCACCAATCCGTTGAGCGGTGGCGCGGCCGGCGCAGCCTCGGCTTCGAGCGCCGTCGCAATGCGGTCCCAATGATCGCCGAGGAGTTTGTACGCTTCGCGGGCCATGCCGCAGTGCGCCGTCCTTCCCATCCGGGCCAGAAACCATTCGAGATCCGGATCGCCATTTGGCGGCAGCACGAACACTCCCTCGGAGTGTTGCAGCGCCGCGTATTTGCCCTTGGACAGATCGTGCAGCGCGAAGAAGGGCACGCCCGAAGTGAGCGCCGTGATGCACAAGTGATAGCTGTGGCCGACCACCGCCTCGGACCGGCCGATCAACTCAGCCAACACCAGCGGACCCGGCCAGTAAGGCAGACGGATCACACCCGGCAAATCGGCGTCGATGCTCTCTTCGCGATCGCCGATCGCGGGGCCAATGGGCAGCGCGAGAAACCGGAAGTTACGGAAACGCGCCGCGTGATTCTTGATGAAGCGAACGAATCCTTCGACGCCCGGTATGGCTTGAACGGCGATGTACGGACCGGTGAGGCCGGAAAGTTCGCAGAGCCGCGTGAACTCCGCGGACGGCGGCTCTTCCAGATTGAGCAGCCGCGGGAGCCCGAAGGCCGTGTCCGGAACGACGGCCACGGGCGCGCAGGTCAGGCGTTTGAGCGCCGCCCGCGACGGTTCGTCGCGCACCGACACGTAGCGGCTGCGGTTCAACGCCGTCTCCATCAGCGGATTGGCCCAGGCAGGAATATCGTTGCCATCCATGCCCGGCGCGTTCCACAGCAGCGGGACGTTATGCTGCAGCGCGAGCAGCGCCGGCATGAGCCAATAGCCTGTCGGGTGGTGGATTTCCGGAGCCGGTGGAACGTAACCTGGCGCCACCTGCTTGTCAAAGCGAATGAGGAAGCCGCCGCCGATAAGCAGGCCGTCCAGACGATGAATCATCCGCGGCAGCTCGGTTACCGAGGTGACCTTAAAAGGCCACTCCGGTGGATTCTTGGCGTGATAGGAAAAACGGTGGAGAGTGACCGCCCCCAGCCGTTCGGCGAGTTCCGCTTCCGCGATCAGCGGAAAAAGCAGGTCACCATAATTGGCGACGTCGAACGTACCGCATATCCCAATTTCCCATCGGCGCTCTCCCATCCGGGCTGTCCTCTAGCCGCTCCCTTGTAGAAATAGTGTCGACGCACCAGGATTCCGCCAGGACGTCCGCCCTGGATCTACTGAGTGTCTACGAGCATTTTATCATCCGCGCGCCGTGCTCCGTCTCTTGCTGAAATAGCGATACAAAAGATACGCGACGGCTAGCGCGCCGAGTGCGGCCGATCCAAGCTTCAGATGATGTTCCACCGCGGCCAGAATTTCCGGCCAGCGCCTTCCGAAGTGATAACCGATGAACACGAATATGGAGACCCACAGCACAGCGCCCATATATGCGAACAGCGCGAAGCTGCGGTATTCCACCTTCGATGTTCCCGCGACAACCGCGGTGAAGTGGCGCACGCCGGGGATAAAGTAGCCGATCATGAGCGCCCAGTGGCCGATCCTATCGAACCACGCATGCACGCGCTGAATGTGCTTGTCCTTGACGTGCAAAAATTTTCCCACCC
>DATDHK010000626.1:0-4061 GCA_036521635.1 Bryobacteraceae bacterium
AGTTGTTGCAGTTTGGCCTGCACGTCGGTGGAGAAGGCGTGTTTCAGGTCGATGGAATAAATCTTGGCTTCAATCAAAACCTGGCGCGGCGGAACATCCAGGTCCTTCAGCAGGGTCAGGATATTCTCGTAGTCCTGCGGCGAGGCTTGGATGAGCAAGGTGTTGTTGAACGGATTCGCGACCACGCGAGGCTGGCGTTGCTGTTGCTGCCCGCCCGCCGGAGCGTTGCCCAGGAACGTTCCGGTAAGATCGGCCGCTCCGGTTGAAGTTTGATTTTGGGCTTGTGGAGGAATGGCTTGGCCAAAAGGGTTGGTCGCCATGGGCGGACCGGCTTGTCCATATTGTCCGCCGTACTGGCCGCCGGCATATTGACCGCCGCCGAATGCGCCGCTGTAGGGTCCGCCGCCACCGCCGTATAGTCCTCCGCCGCCACCGCCACCGCCAAACGCTCCGCCGCCTCCGCCGAACGGGCCGCCGCTGGCGGCGACACACGCAGCGATGGCGCCCTGTCCGCCATATCCGGACATCTGCCCGAACAGGGCTTGTATGGAGCATCCGATGGATTGCGCGTCGGCATAGCGGACGCGATAGACGTAGTTGCTGACCGCGCCCGCGGTCACCTTGAGCGGGATATCCAGGCGCGTGAGCCACTTTTCCACTTCGATAAACGCGCCGGGATTCGGCGCCACCGCAATGATCGCGTTGATGCGGTCGACTGCCAGAAATTTGATGGGCGCGTTCTTCTCGCTCAGCGAAATGGATTTGGCGATGGTGTCCAACTCTTTCGCCAAGTCGCTGGGCCGTCCGTTCTTCACTTCGAACATGCGCACGCGCTGGTTGGCGAGCGAATCGCTGTCGAACAAGGAAATCAATTCCATGGTGCGGTGCATGTTGCGGCGGCTATCCAGAAGCAGCAGCAGATTGGCCGGCGTGTAGGCAAACATGCGCGAGTTCTCGCCGATGAAGGGTTCCAGCACTTTGGCCAATTCGTCCACGGTGACGTACTTCAGGAAGACCAGGTTCAACATGGTGCGATCGTCTTCGGGAATATTCTTCGCGTCCACTTCCGGAGGGATCGGCAGATGCGAAATGTCGGACAGGGGAACGATGCGGTACAGGTCGCCTTGCTTCACCATGCCGAATCCATTGACGCGCAGAATGGTTTCGAGCAGCGAGCGCGTGTCGATGTCCTTGGTCTCGCCGTAGGTGTTGAGGATGACGCCGCCGCGGACGCGCGGGTCCAGAATGTAGTTGAGCTTGAGCTGACGGGCAAGGAGGTCGATCACTTCGGTGAGCGATGCGTTGCTGAGAGACAATCCGCCGAAGCTGGTCGGCGCGGAAGTTTGCGCGGGTGCGGTGGACTGGGGCGCGGTTCCGGTTGCCGGAGCGCCGGGTTTCGCGGGATCCGGTTTTGGCGCTACGGGAGCGGGCGGCTGCTGGGGCAAAGGCCGCGGGAAAAAACCGGGAGGCACCTGGGTGTTGGGCGGGGGTTGTTGCGGCCAAACCAGGCTTGCTGCCGCGAGCGCGATCAGGGCGCCGCGAATCCACTTATTTCTACGCACTAGGTTTCTCCAGATTCTTGTCCGGCGGCTGCGGCTTTTCTTGATCGGGCTTGGTGGCCGATTGCTTCTTCAGGTAGGCTTTTTCGTCTTCCGTCAGGTCGGTTTTTTTCTTGGTCCATTTCTGTTGGCCGAACGGAGTCTGACGCTCGAACCGGACGGAGTCGCCCAGGTCGGTCGCGGAAACCGGAACCGCGGGCTGGACCAGCGGGGCCGCCGTCGCCGGCTTGTCTTCCCACTTGGCCAAACCGAAAGGCGTGTTGCGGTACATCCAGGTTTTCCCTTGAGCGTCGGTGTAACGATAGAGGCCGGGCTCTACTTCCTTGGCTCCGGAAGGAAGCGTTGAATTGCCGGCGGCTCCTTTCGCGGCGCCCGCTTGCGGTTCTGCTTTCTTGGCTTGCGCGGGCTTGTCTTGCGCGAGCAACAAGCCCGCAGCGACTAATGCAAACATTACGATCTTCATAAGCTCCTCTGTTTCAGATTTCGTTTCAATTGGCCGGCACCCACTGGCAACTGGCTCCGAAGGGCGACGGCGTAAGCACTTTTTTCATACCATTCACCACCGTGCCGGATGGCGAGGTGTCGCCGGGAATGCATCCTTTTCTCTCGTTACCCAGGTCGATTCCCGGGCCAGGTTTGGTGTCGGGCGATAAATTAGTGTTGCCGCTCTTGGCAGGAGGCGCCGGCGCCGCCGCGGGTGGCGGCATCTCAGCTACCAAGTTCGTCTTGTCCAAAATTTCATCCAAGCGTTTCTTAAACTCTTTGCCGTTCCATCCCAGGATTAGGTATTGGTTATCCACGGACACGATCTTCCATTCGCCGATGGTGTCGCCCGGGTGATAGCTTTTTTGATCGCCGCCCGGCCTTTCGCTCAGGACCACTGTGGGCGGAACGCCTTGCCACAACATCACGCCGCGCGCGACGGGAAACGGAGGCACGGGCGGCTCCGGCACCGGCGCCGGCGGATCGACGATCACCTGCGAATTGCGGTCTTTGGAGAACAGGTTTTGCATCACTGTTTGCACGTACGCGAGCGGACTTAGCGGTTCCACTTTCGACAACGGCGTGAGCGGCTGCACCGTGGCAGGCTGCAGGCGCGTCCGCAAAAATGCCTGCGTACGCGCGTGCGCCCAGATCCATTCGCCGCGCATTTGCCAACTCAGCAGCGCCAGCAGAGCCAGCAGGCCCAAATCCAGAAGTCTCAATCGGCGCGTCAAAACTCCGCCAGACCTTTCTTTAGAGTTTTGTCCGGGATCAAGCGGCGGGCGACGATGCCGGAGACGGTGACTCGCACGGGCATGTTCTTTTGCTTAGGATGCGAAGTTCCAAACCGGATTTCGTCAGTAGCCGTAATTTCCGGCTGCGCGCTCAGCGTCGCCAGATAGTTCACGATCTCGTCAATTCGGCAATCGATGGTTACCGAAACGGTGACGCGGCCGTAGGCATCGCCGTAGCCACCCGGCTGGCCCAGTTCCACTTGTCGAATCTCGAGCGGCGGGGCTTGCTCGCGGGCCACTCGCTTCAGCACCTGCAAAAGCTGGGCTTGCGCCTGCTCGGCGGTGTCGCCCGGAATCAGTCCTTTTTCGCGGCTGGCGAGTTCGAGGGAAGCCTGTTTCAAAACCGCTTCGCGGCCGCCCAGCGTCGCGGCGGCGTTCTTGAGAATTGCGAGGCGCTTTTCGGCTTTGTCGACGCTGTCCACGGGCGCGGAAATTTTCACCGGGCCGCTGGACGAAGAAGAGGTGGCCAGCCAGTAGATGAGCGCCAACAGCAGTGCCGGGGCCAGTATCATCAACGCCCGGCGGTCGCGGCTTTGCAGCGTCATGGCGTGATTCCTTGCCGCGCGGAGCGGATGGTGAACAGTTCGCCGGTGGCGCTGCGCTGCATGGGAAGGCTGAAGGCCGAGCCGCGGAATTGACGCGAGCCGTCCAGCAGTTTGAGTAATGCTGCGGCCTGTTCGGCTTCGCCGGAAATGGTGACCGAATCGCGCGTGAGCTGCATCGCGCTCAACCAGGCTGGAGGCGCCAGGATCTGCGTGAGCTCGTTCAACGCATCCATGTCGTCTTTGTTATGCCGCCGGAAATTGTCGAGCGTCTGGGCGCGGTTGCGGGTGTTGACGATTTGTTTGTCGAGGTCGGCCGCTTTTCTGGCCTGTGGTTCGAACTTGTGAATCTCGGCTTGCAGCAGGCTGAGATATTGACGGTCGGCGAATTTCGGATATGCTACTACCGCGCCGAACATCAGCAGGACCAGGCTTCCCAGAACGATAGCGGGCACAAAGCGCAGTCTCGAGCTGGTGCGCCGCTGCTCCGTCGGCAGCAAATTCACGGCCAGCGGATGCAGCGGGCACGCGCCTGCCAGCGCAGTCGCGTAAGACAAAGCCCTTCGGGATAAATCGTAGCCATCCGGCACCGCGAGCGGTTGCGGAAGGGCGCTGTGCAAAGCGGCCGCGGGGATCTGCGGATCGAGTCTCAATTCCGCCACTGCCAGAGTGCGCGCTCTCTC
>DATDHK010000627.1:0-14326 GCA_036521635.1 Bryobacteraceae bacterium
AGGTAACGATACCCTCTCTACATTCCTCGGCAAATGGCAGGGCAACGGCACATCGAAAGAATCCGCATACAGCAAGGCCGGCCCAAACTCCGCGCAGACAAATTGCATTTGGTCGCCCAATCGAGGATTCCTGGTGTGCGAACAGATTGTCCACCTGCCGGACGGCGCCACGCAAAACGATCTCAGCGTCTATACCTATAACGAAACCGACCACTCCTACGCGTTTTACGGACTCTCGCGCAACAACTCGCGCGTGCGCACGCCCAAGCTGACCATCGAAGGAAAGCGCTGGACCTACTCCGGCGAGTTCGACGACAACGGCAAAAAAATACGCTTCCGCACCATCAACGATTTCACGACCCCCACCAGCGTCGCCTACCGCGCCGAATACTCCGAAGACGGCGCCCACTGGACCCTGATGAGCGAAGGCACAAACACCCGCTTAAAGTAAATGGTGATACGATCACCCAATGCGTCCCCTAGCGATTTCAATCACCATCGCTGCCCTGGCCCTCCTAAGCGCCTGCGCCCGCGCCCGCGTAACCACAACCATCAAGCCCGACGGCTCCTGGACCCGCACCGTCGCCTTCACCGGCCAGGAAAAAAAAGAAGGCAACATGGCCCCGACCATCGAGGACACATTTGTCATCCCTTCCGGCCCCGGCTGGAAATCAACCGAAACGAAAAAGAATGACGACCGCGTCCTAACGGTCGAACGCACCCAACCCGCCGGAGCGAAACTCCAGGCCGACCTTTCACTCAAAGCCGGCGAGGAAGGCAAGCTCAATCTGGTAAACGAAGTGACCGTCACGCGCCTTGCCCCGCGCCGCTTCGAATATCGCGAGACTCTGAAGTGGAAAGGCGATCCGCCCAAAATGATGGGCGCCGTCAAGCCCGAAGACTTAGCGGAAATCAAGGCCGCCCTGCCCAAGCCGCTGGCCACCGACGCCAATGCGCGCGCCTTGGCCACCAAGACCGCCGAGCTGATTTTCCCCGTGATGTTCGGGCCCGGCGATCCGCTGCTGGCCGTCGGGCTCTTGCATCCCGACCTCGCCGAGCGCCGCATGATGCAGCGTGTGGGCGCGGTATTGATGAAAGCCCTGGAGGAACAATTCGGCGACAAAATGCAAGTCTCCGAGCGCCGCGAAGTAGTGCGAAAACTGATCGCCACCGGCTTCTCGTCTTCAAAACCGTCGCAGCCCGATCCCGCCGCCGGACCACCCAGCAAGGGGCCCGGCTTGACCCCGCTCATGTTTATCGTCAAGACTTCCGGCCGCATCGTGTCCTCCAACGGCGAAGTGGACGACCTCACCGGCGAAGTCTACTGGGCTCTATTTTCCGATGCCGCATCGCTGAAAGATCTGGTGCTAACCGCGATTGTTGAGACCGAAGGAAAATAGGGATTCATGGACCGCCGCCAATTCCTGCTCTCTCTCGCCGCGGCTAGTTCCGCTCTAGCGTTTGACGATCAAAAGCGCCGCCGCGTCGGCTTGATCGGTTGCGGTTGGTACGGCAAGTCCGACCTGTTCCGTCTCATCCAGGTGGCGCCGGTCGAAGTGGTTTCCCTTTGCGACGTCGACAAGCGAATGCTGTCGGACGCAGCCGACATGGTAGCCACACGCCAGGTCTCGAAGAAGCGCCCGCGAATTTATAGCGACTACCGCAAGATGCTAGCGGAGAAAGATCTGGACATCGTGGAAGTCGCCACACCGGATCATTGGCACGCCTTGACCATGATCGAAGCCGTGAAGTCCGGCGCCGATGTTTACTGCCAGAAACCCTTGAGCGTGGATGTCGCCGAAGGTCAGGCCATGCTGGCCGCGGCCCGCAAATACAAACGAGTGGTGCAGGTGGGCACGCAGCGCCGCAGCACGCCGCACATCGTCGAAGCCCGCGACGCCATCGTCAAGCCGGGCCTGCTCGGCAAGATCGGCTTGGTGGAAATCTACTGCTACTACCACATGCGCGCGGAAACCAATCCGCCGGATACCCAGCCGCCTGAGTATCTCGACTACGACATGTGGACCGGCCCCGCTCCCATGCGCCCGTACAACTCGCTGGTGCATCCCAGAAGCTGGCGCGCGTTCATGGAGTACGGCAACGGAATCATGGGCGACATGTGCATCCACATGCTCGACATGGTTCGCTGGATGCTTGGCCTGGGCTGGCCAACCCGAATCTCGTCCACCGGCGGCATCTTCGTGGGCAAGACAAGCAAAGCGAACATCGCCGACACACAAACCGCAACATTCGACTTCAACGACCTTCGCGTAGTCTGGCAACACCGCACCTACGGCGATCCGCCGGACCCCAAATATCCGTGGGGCGCAACCCTCTATGGCGAAAAAGGCACATTGAAAGTAAGCGTGAACAGCTACGACTTCACACCACTCGGAGCCAAAGGCCAACCCATCCATCGCGACGTGACCTACGAGCTGGAGCAATACCCGGAAGACAAAACCGAAAAAGATTTAGAGCGCCACGTAGCCCCGGCAATCCGCCACCACATGAAAGACTTCCTAGCGGCAATCGACTCCCGCACAAAGCCAGTAGCCGACATCGAAGAAGGCCACATCTCAACCGCAAGCTGCATCTGGGCGAACGTATCAATGCAAACCGCCCGCACCATCGCAGTAGATCCAACCCAACCCCAATCCCGCCCCTACCGCCCCCCCTGGCGCCACCCGTGATCTTGACCTCACTGTTCATTGTTCATTGTGGGGCAGGTTGGCAACCTGCCGCCGATTGAAAATCGGCCTTCCGCCTCTCCACCTCCTGCGCATCCACCACCGCAATAGCCGCGACATTGACAATCTCATTGACTTCCGCCCCCCGTTGCAGCACATGGACCGGCTTCGACAACCCCATCAAAATCGGCCCAACCGCCTCCGCCCCTCCCAATCGAGCGAGCAGCTTATAAGCAACATTCCCCGCCTCCAACTTGGGAAAAATCAAAACATTAGCCCCATCCTTCAGCGAGCTGAAAGGATAATCCCGCGCAATGATATCCGGCACTACAGCAGTGTCAGCCTGCATCTCCCCATCCACCATCAACTCCGGCGCGCGCTTCTTCACCAGGTCCACCGCCCGTCGAACCTTGTCGGCAAGCGGATGCCGCGTACTCCCAAAATTAGAAAACGAAAGCAGCGCCACGCGCGGCTTCACATTGAACCGCTCGGCAGTCTCGGCGGCGCAAATCGCGATCTCGGCCAGGTCCTCAGCGGACGGCTCGATATTCACGGTGGCGTCGGCCAGGAAGTAAATGCCTTGCTGGGTGATCATCAAGTACAATCCGGAAACCTTGCGCAATCCCTCGCGCACCGGGATCACTTCCAGCGCCGGACGAATGGTCTCTGGATAATGCAGCGTCAGCCCGCCCACCAGCGCGTCGGCATGCCCCATCGCCACCATCATCGAGCCGAAGTAGTTGTGGTTGAGAATCAACTCGTCGGCCTCGGTGCGCGTCACGCCCTTGCGCTGCCGCAGCCGGTACAGCTCTTCCGCGTACCCGGCGCGGTCGCCCGATTTCGCGGGATCGACAATCGTGATGGAGTCAAGCATATTGATTCGCAGCTCCGCCAGCCGTTCCCGAATCACAGATTCCTTGCCCAGAAGAATGGGTATCGCGATCTTCTCGTCGATCAGAATTTGAGCCGCGCGCAGAATCTTGCTCTCCTCGCCTTCCGTAAACACCACTCGCTTCGGCATCTGTTGCGCCTTGTGGATCATGATCCGCATCACGCCCTGCACCTTGCCCAAGCGGCGCTCGAGCTGTTCGCGATACTCGTACAAATCCACCGGCTCTTGCGCCACGCCGCTGTCCATCGCCGCCTTCGCCACCGCGGCCGACTCCCGCAACAGCACGCGCGGATCGAACGGCTTCGGAATGATGTACTCCGGCCCGAACTCCAACCGGTCCAGCCCATAAGTGCGGCTGACGGATTCCGGCACCTCCTCGCGCGCCAGTTCCGCGAGCGCATGCGTGGCCGCCAGCTTCATGGCCTCGTTGATGGTTGTGGCCCGGACATCCAGCGCACCGCGAAATATGAATGGGAACCCGAGCAGGTTGTTCACCTGGTTCGGATAATCGGAACGCCCGCTGGCCACGATCGCATCCGGCCGCGTCTCCACCGCAACTTCGTATGGAATCTCCGGATCGGGATTGGCCAACACAAAGATCACCGGCCGGTCCGCCATGGCCAGCAACATCTCCGGCGTAACACAATTGGCCACCGACAATCCAACGAACACATCCGCGCCGGTCATCGCCTCCAGCAGCGTTCGCTTATCGGTCTTCAACGAAAAGCGCGCCTTATACGGATTCATATCCACAGTGCGTCCATCGTAGACGACGCCCTCTTTGTCGCACATGTAGATGTTCTCGCGCCGCATGCCGAGCTCGACCGCATGCTCCGCGCACGCCAGCGCACTCGCGCCGCCGCCATTGAATACCGCGATCACGTCGCCGATATTCTTCTTCACCAGAATCAAAGCGTTGATCAATCCCGCGCCAACGATAATGGCCGTGCCGTGCTGGTCATCATGGAAAACCGGAATGCGCAAAGTGCGGCGCAGCTCTTCTTCGACAATGAAACAATCAGGCGCTTTGATGTCTTCGAGATTGATTGCGCCGAACGTCGGCTCCAGCATCTGGCAAGCGCGAATCACATCCTGCGGATCGTTGGCGTTCAGCTCCAGATCGAAAACGTCAATGTCGGCGAACCGTTTGAAGAGCACGCCCTTGCCTTCCATAACAGGCTTGCCGGCCAGCGGACCAATGTCACCCAAACCCAGCACCGCCGTGCCGTTGGTCACCACCGCAACCAGGTTGCCCTTGCTGGTGTATCGGTACGCCAGGCCCGGCTCCCTCTGAATTTCAAGGCACGGAATCGCAACGCCCGGCGTATACGCCAGACTCAGATCGCGCTGCGTGGCGCAAGGCTTGGTGGGCGTAACGGCGATCTTGCCGGCCGGCGCGGAGGCGTGGTACTCCAACACATCTTCTTTGCGTAGATTCACCATTTGGTTGTAGCAAGTTTGAAGTATTCTGTCTCTTGATGCCCGATTCGCCGCCCTCTTCCGAACTTCGCTGGCATCCACTCTTGCGGCAATGGGTAGCTGTTGCCGCGCATCGCCAGGGCCGTCCGCAATTGCCCGAAGACTGGTGCCCGTTCTGTCCAGGCTCCGGCCGCGTGCCCGACGACTACAGCGTCCATCTATATCCGAACGACTTCCCGGCGTTCTCGCCGGATGGCGGCGCGCGCGGTGTGTGCGACGTCGTCCTCTATTCGCCGGACCACAATCTGCTGCCATCCCAATTGACGGTGGAGCAATGGGCGAAGGTCATCGATCTCTGGACGCGGCGCACGGTTGAGCTGTTTGCCAATCCAGATGTCCAGTACGTTTCGATCTTTGAAAATACCGGCTTGGCGATCGGGGTCACCATGCCGCACCCGCACGGGCAGATTTATGGATTCCCGTTTGTGCCGCCGCTGGTCGAGACGGAAGTCGACTCGGCGTCGGACTATTATCGCGAGAACAGTGTCTGTTTGTACTGCCACATCCTGTCGGGCGAAATCGAGGACGGCCGGCGATTGGTTGCCTCCAACGAAAGCTTCGTTGCGTTCCTGCCATTCTTCGGCCGCTTCCCCACCGAGTTGCAGATCTATGCGCGCCGGCACGTGGGCAGTCTGAGCGATCTCACGCCCGATGAGCGCAACGATCTTGCTTCGCTAATCAAGCTGGTGCGCGAGAAGTACGACCATCTCTACGGATTCCCGATGCCCTTGATGATGCTGGTGCGGCAGGCGCCGGCTAAGGGTTCGCACCCTTACTTTCACTTTCATGTGGAGTTCCTGCCCATCCAGCGAAGCCCCACGAAATTGAAGTATCTGGCCGCAGTGGAAAGCGGAAATGGGACTTTCCTGAATGACACTCGGCCGGAAGAGCAAGCGGCGCTAATGCGCGCCTGTTTGACTTCGGGGATCTAGCAGTTCGTTCAATTGAGCTTCAGGGATTCCACTGCTCTCGCGCGCGACCTCGCGCACCGTCCGGCCTGTACGGTAGGCTTCCTTGGCAATCGCGGCGGCCTTCTCGTAGCCGATCACCGGCGCGAGCACGGTGCACATCGCGAGCGATTGCTCGACATATCCGGATGCCCGATCAGCATTGGCTTCGAGCCCCTGAATCGCCCGCCGGTCGAAGTTGCGCGACGCGGCTGCCAGCAGTTCGATGGATTCAAGCAGATCGTAGGCCATCACCGGCATCATCACGTTCAGCTCGAAGTTGCCCGCGGCGCAGCACCAGGTGATGGTTGCGTCGTAGCCGATCACCTGCGCGCACGCCATCAGCAGGCTCTCGGCGATCACCGGGTTTACTTTTCCGGGCATGATGCTGGAGCCGGGTTGCGTTTCAGGAAGCTTCAGCTCGCCGAGTCCGCAGCGCGGCCCCGATGCCAGCCAGCGGATGTCGTTCGCGATTTTGGTGAGCGCGGCGGCGCAGGTTTTCAACGCGCCGCTCAGGAAACCGACGGCGTCCTTGGAGGCTTGCGCTTCAAAATGATTCGCGGCTTCGCGGAATGGCAGCTTGGTGCGTTGCGCGATATCGGCGATTGCGGCAGCGGCGAATCCGGGAATCGCGTTCAAGCCCGTTCCAATCGCGGTGCCTCCCAGCGGCAGCTCGTAGATGCCTTCCAGCGCTGCCTGCACGCGCCCGGCGCATAACTCTACCTGCCGCGCGTAGCCGCTGAATTCCTGGCCCAGCAGCATGGGCACGGCGTCCTGCAGGTGGGTGCGTCCGATCTTGACGATGTTTTTGAACTCGTCCGCCTTCGCGTCGAGCGACCTCTTTAGTCCTTGCAGGGCGGGCAGCAGTTCTTCGGTTACGAGCATGGCGGCGGCTACATGGATCGCCGCCGGAATCACATCGTTGCTGGATTGTCCGCGATTGACATGGTCGTTGGGATGAGCGTTCGCGAGATGGCCGATCACCTCGTTCGCGTTCATGTTGGTCGAGGTGCCGCTGCCTGTTTGGAAAATGTCTACGACGAACTGGTCGTCGTGCTTGCCCTCGGCTACATCATCCGACGCCTTTTCGATCGCGGCGGCGAGGTCCGGCGGCAATTGCGCCAGTTGCCCATTCACCCGCGCGGCGGTGCTCTTGATCAGGCCCAGCGCGCGGATGAAGGATCGAGGGAAGCGCAGGCGGCTGATGGGGAAGTTCTCGACGGCCCGCTGTGTTTGCGCGCCGTAAAGGGCGTCGGCGGGAACGCGCATTTCGCCCATGGTGTCGCGTTCAATGCGGTAGTCCACGTTTTGAGTTGTAGCACAGCTACCGTGTGGGGCAGATTGGTAATCTGCGGCCGATTGGTAATCGGCCGTCCGGTGAAGCGTTCCAAGCGGCAGGCCGATTAACCAATCGGCCGCAGGTTGCCAACCTGCCCCACAATTACTACTTTTTCTTGCCGTCGGTGCCGTAGACTTCTACGGAGCCTAGCTTGTCCAAGACGGGCTTGATCTTGGTTGCATCTCCTACCGCCACGATTTGCAGGTTCTCCGGCACCACGTATTTACGGGCTACCCGCTGCACTTGTTCGGCGGTGATGTTCATGATCTTGGTTGGGTAGGTGTCCCAGTAATCCGCGGGCAGGCCGAAGACCTTCAGGGTCATGGCGTAGTCCAGAAGCTGGTTGGGATCTTCCAGAGACAGAGCGAAGCTGGCCACGATGGATCGCTTGCTTTCCTCGATCTCTTTCTCGGGAACTTTTTGATCGCGAATGCGATTGATCTCGTTCATGAATTCCGTCATCGCGCCTTCGGTGGCCTCGGTCCGCATGTTGCCTTGCGCGATCCACGGCCCGGCAAAGCGGCGCGCAACCAACTGGCTGTATGCGCCGTAGGTGTAGCCGTGCTCTTCGCGAAGATTCATGAAGAGCCGGGCGGATGCGCCTCCGCCGACGATGCGGTCCATCACCACCATCGGGACATAATCGGCGTCGGTGCGGCTGATGGTAATGTTGCCGATGAAAACATCGGTCTGAACGGAACCCGGGCGGTCCACAACGAAGATGTGCCGCGCGCCGACAGGGTGGGTGTCGGGCGCCTCGGTAAGTTTGCGGTCGGTTGACGCCCACGACATGCCATTCAGCATTTGGAGCAGGTCTGTAGCCTTGACGTCGCCGGCGATTCCAAGAATCGCGTTCTGCGGATTATAGTGTTCGCGATGCCACTTGGCCAGCATCTCCGGCGTGATCTTATCCAGGGATTCCAGCGTTGGCGAAGTAATCGCGGCCGGATGATCGCCGTAGATCGCGCGATTGAATCGCTCCTGAATCAGGAAACCCGGCGACGAGCGCTGCTGCTGCAACTGAACTCTTATTCGCTGTTTCAATTTGTTCAGCTCGCTGGCCGGGAAGGCCGGATTCAGAAGGATGTCGGCGGCGAGATGCAGCCATTCGCCGGTGTTGTCGCTCAAACCGGATGCGCCAAGATTCGCGACGCTCGATCCATACGGAGCGGAGAAACCGATAGTCGCTCCGAGGCGCTCCATTTCTTCCGAGATTTGTTTGCTGGACCGCGTGGTGGTGCCCTCCCGCAACATGGCCGCGGTGAGGTTCGCCAGGCCGGGCATGTCCGGCGGATCGTTCAACGCGCCCGCCCCTTGCAGGATCATGCGAACAGTAACTGTCGGAAGACGATGATCTTCCATTACCAGAACGGTGAGGCCATTCGCGAGCTTGGTTTCAACCGCCTTAGGCAGTTTCACGCGCAGAACGTCGCTGGACACCGGCGCTTTATTCTTGCGCTCAACTTTGCTGAGCGGGATAGCTTTTGAAGCGCCATCGGGCTGGGGCTGCGCGAAGCAGATGGCGGCGGCCAGGACGGCGCCTGCATAAACGCTGAGGTTATTTTTCATGACAAGTCCTAGTTTGCCGCCTTGGCGGCCGGTTCGGCTTTGGGCTTCGGCAGAGTGACGATGACGGTACGATTCTCTTCAGTCAAGTAGGTTTTCGCCACGCGCTGAACGTCGCTCTTGCCAACGCTCTCGACCTTGGCAAGCGTGGTGTTGATGAGATTCGGATCTCCATAGTAGACGGCCAGCTCGCCGATCCGAACCGCGCGGAAAAGAGTGCTCCGCAATTGTTGCGCGCTCTGGCGGCGGGCGAGCAGGCGAACTTTTTGTAATTCCCAATCGGCCATGGCTTCGGCCTTCATCTTTTCGATTTCCGCATACACCACCATTTCCACTTCCTTGAGGTCTTTGCCAGGACGCGGAAACACCGCGAGATCGAAAGTAGATGGTCCGCGATGTTCCTCGACGAAGCAGAATGCGTTGACCGCGAGCTCCTTGTCTTTCACCAGGCTTTGATACAACCGCGATCCCTGTCCTGTGCCTAAGGTGCGGGCGAGAACCGAAAGCGCAAACCAGTCGGCCGTGTTGCCCTGCGGAATTTTGAAGAGGATATCGATGCGCGGCGTTTGCGCGAACGCGTCCTCCAAGGTCTTGCGGCGCTCGGCGGTCTGTTTCGGCTCGGCCAGATCGGGCGCCGGCGCGTTCGGTTGCGAAGGGATGCCGCCGAAATATTGCTTGATCTTCGCGAGCGCCTCTTCGGTCTTGAAGTCGCCCACCAGCGTCAGCACCGCGTTGTTCGGCGCGTAATAGATGCGAAAGAAATCCTGGACGTCCTTCACGCTGGCGGCGTTCAGATCTTCCATGGAGCCGATCACCGAGTGTTTATTCGCGAAGTTGTCGTACACGGTTTCCTGCGCCACTTCGAAGGTTTTGCCGTAGGGCTGGTTGTCCACGCTCAGCCGGCGCTCTTCCTGCACGGCATTGCGCTGATTGTCGAGATTGGCGGGATTGATGACCAGCGAGCGCATGCGGTCGGCTTCGAGAAACAGGCCGAGGTCGAGCTGATTGGCGGCGAAGGCTTCAAAATAATTGGTGCGATCCTCGTTGGTGGTGCCGTTCAGGTCGCCGCCATTGGTTTCCACCAAAATCATGTGCTCGCCCTTGCCGACGTTTTGCGAGCCTTGAAACATCATGTGTTCGAACAAATGCGCGAAGCCGGTCCGGCCCTGCCGCTCGTTGTGCGATCCAACGTTGTAAGTGATCGAAATCGAGTAGGTCGGCGCGGAGTGGTCCTCCGACATCACCACCCGAAGTCCATTGTCGAGCTTGAACTGCCGAATGGGAATTTGGAGGGGTTTGGGCTGTGCCTGCGCCTGGACGAGAGACACACCGAAAATGAGCGCAAGTACGGCGGGAGTACGCATAGGTATCGTTAATTATAGCTCGGTAGCACAGGGTGGTCTTGTATTTCGTTAATATTCGGGTGTGCGACATAAAAGTAAGTACTGGTGTTGTTTCTTTTTTGTGGCGCTAATCCTCACGTAGTGATACGTTAGGAGAGGAGGTGCCCTTTGCCCCTATCTCTGGCCACACTCGAACAACAGCGGTCCGCTCTGCTGACCCAGATTCTCGAACTCGGCGATTTCCGCAGCGGCTCCATCACCACCATCAGCGGCCCCTGCGGAAAACCGAACTGCCATTGTCATCAGTCCGGCCAACCCGGCCACGGCCCCAACTATCGTCTAACGCGGAAAATGGATGGCAAGACGGTCAGCGAAAGCTTCGCCTCGCCTGCCGAACTAGTCAAGGCACAACGCGAGGTGGCGGCCTTTCATCGCTTCCGGGAACTCAGCCGCGAGTTGCTCGCAGTGAATGAAAAGATCTGCCGCGCGCGCCCGGTCGAGGATGCGTTGACGTCCCAGGAAAAAAAACGGCGGAAGCGATCCAGCGGGAAACGGCACGGGAAATAGCCGCGCTGCTGGAAGTATTCTTCGCCGGCTCGCGCACAAGCGGGCATTTCGACCTGGAGGCCATCGAGATGGCCACTCGCACGGCCTCCCATCAGCTCGGCGCCAGGCTGGTGGAGAAATTGTTGAGTGCGCCCACTGAGTTCGAGCGCGAGCTGCCCTGCCCGTGTGGCCAGAAAGCTCACTTCCATCAGATGCGTCCCAAGCAACTGCTCACCATTCTGGGACCGATCACCATCCAACGGCCGTATTATGTCTGTCCAGCCTGCGGAAGCGGCCAGAGTCCGCGCGATGCCGAACTGGATGTGCAAGGAACCGAATACTCACCCGGCGTGCGCCGCATGCTGGCGGTGGTGGGCGGCCAGATGAGCTTCCAGAAAGGCCGAGCGCAACTAGAGCTGCTGGCCGGCTTGGAAGTGACCACCAAAGCGGTGGAGCGCCAGGCGGAAGCCATCGGGGCCGATATCGCGCAAAGAGAGCAGGTCAAGGTCGACGGTGTCCTCCAATTGGAACTGCCGCAGATTCTCGGCCCGGCAGTGCCGATACTCTATATTGAGATCGACGGCACGCAGGTCCCCATCGTCCGGGGCGAACTGGAAGGCCGCGCCGGCCGGGTAGCGGGACAACCGGCGCGCACGCGCGAGGTCAAACTGGGCTGCAGCTTCACTCAAACCACCACCGATGCGGAAGGCCGGCCGGTGCGGGACGAAGCCTCCACCACTTATGTTGGCGCAATTGAAACCGCCGAGGCGTTCGGCCCCCGCATCTACACCGAAGTCTGGGAACGCGGCTGGAGCCGGGCCGCGAAAAAGGTGATCATCGGGGACGGAGCCGAGTGGATCTGGAATATCGCCGATCGGCACTTCCCCGGCGCGATTCCAATCGTCGATCTCTATCATGCCCGCCAGCATCTATGGGAACTGTCGCGGGCCCTGTATCCGAACCAAGAGGACCAGCAAAAGCGCTGGATGCGGCGCCACCAACCTCTGCTCGATTCCGGCCAGATTGAAAAACTGGCGAATGCTTTGCGATCCATCCCCACGGACCATTCCGAACTGGCCGAAACGATCCGTCTGGAAGCGGATTATTTTGAACGCAACACTTCGCGCATGCGCTATCCAGAGTTCCGCCGCCAGGGTTTGTTTGTCGGTTCGGGTGTGATCGAAGCTGGCTGCAAAACCGTAATCGGGGCTCGACTCAAGCAGTCCGGCATGTTCTGGACTGTCCAGGGAGCCAACTCCATCATCGCTTTGCGCTGCAATCAGCTCAGCGGCAAGTTCGAGGATTACTGGGTTTCCCGCTCACGCGCCGCTTGAGGGTCTACATTTATGTCGCGCACCCGTCACCATCCACCGATCACCTCGGATACGGATGCCCCCGCAACGTCGCGAACGCGCGGTACAACTGCTCGGCCAGCATTGCTCGCGCCAGCTCGTGCGGCCAGGTCATGGCGGAGAGCGACAGCAGCAGGCAGTTGCGCTCGCGCCAGCCGGGCGGGAGTCCGTCGGCGCCGCCTATCACGAACACTAAGTCGCGCGCTTCATCTTCCGACTTGCCGATCAGTTTTGAAAATTGAGCGGAGTCGAAAACCTTGCCGTCCGGGTCGAGCAGGATCTTTGTAGCGGCTGGGTGCTTCGCCCAGGGGTCGAATCGCGCGGGCTGAATCTCCCGCATTTCACAATTTGCGTAACGGTTCGAACGCTTGATGTATTCTTCCGCCATCGTGTTGGCGTTTTCGTCGCGTGGTTTGCCGATGAAGTAGAGATAGATTTTCATCCAAAGCGGTACGACTCATCTTAGCGCCCCGATTCCGGTAAGCTAAATCACATGGCAGGCGTTGCGCCGCAATTCAATCCGCGCGAGATATTGATTCACACACCCGACGGCAAGACCCGCGCACTTTTGCTGGAGCGCGACCGCTATACGCTCGGCCGGTCGAGCGCAAATGAACTTTGCTATTCGGAAGACGCGGGCCTCTCGCGACAGCATATGGTCCTGGAACGCAATGGCGAGACCTGGACCATCCGCGACTTGAACAGCAAGAACGGAACGTTCGTCAACGGGATGCGGATCGAGACCGTGCGCCCGCTGGGCGCGAACGATCGCATCACCGCCGGCCACCTGATGATCGAGTTCGCGGAGAAAATGTCTCCGGCCGCCAACACCGTAATCTTCGTGGAGGGCTCTACGCCGACAGTTGCCGCCACGACCGTCTCCACCAATCTCGAAGGATTGCTCAGCGACGAAAAAGAGATTGAAGGCGGGCCGCAGATGCGCGCGCTGATCCGCGCCGGACGCGAGCTGGCGGGCAACATGCCGTTAAGTGAGCTGTTCAATTTGATCATGAATCTTTCCATCGACGCCGTAGGAGCGGCGCGCGGCGTACTGATGACCGTGGAGGGTGAGGAACTGGTAGTTCGCGCCGCCAGAGGCGAGGGATTTCGCATCAGCAGCATGGTGCGCGATCGCGTGATCACCGAGAAAATGTCGCTGCTGGTGCGCGACGCCCGGCTCGATCAGGCCTTCGCCGACCGCATGAGCATCGTGCAGCAACAAATCCGCAGCATGCTGGCGGTGCCGCTGCAGACCGACGACCGCGTGATCGGACTGATCTATCTCGACTCGCCGCATTTCGTCCGCGAGTTCACCAGAGACGATCTCAACCTGCTGACAGTGATGGCGAACGTCGCGGCCATACGCATTGAACATACGCGCCTGGCGGAAGTGGAGCAGGCCGAGCGCATCCTTGCGAAAGAGTTGGAGCAGGCGGCTGAAATCCAGCGCCGGCTTCTGCCGGTAGAGGCGCCCAATGTTCCGGGCGTCGATTTGGCGGGCTACAACGCGGCTTGCCGCACCGTCGGCGGCGACTACTACGACTTCTTGACCTATCCTGACGGCCGCGTGGCGATGTTGGTTGGCGACGTGGCGGGAAAGGGCATGCCGGCTGCGCTGCTGATGTCGAGCCTACAGGCGCGCGTGCAGGTGCTGTTTGACGACCCCACAAATCTGGCGGCGCTGGTGACGCGGCTCAATCGGATTATTTCCAGCAATTGTCCGGCGAACCGGTTCATCAGCTTTTTTATCGGCGTGCTGGATCCGAAAACCGATGAGATCACGTACGTCAACGCGGGCCACAATCCGCCGCTGCTGGTGCATCGCGGAGGCGTGGTCGAAAAGTTGGAAGGAACTGGTTTGATCCTCGGCATTATCGGGACGGCGCAGTATGAGCAACGGACGTGCCGCTTGCGGCAGGGCGATGTAGTGGTGCTATTCAGCGACGGCGTTACCGAGGCCTGTCATCCCGACGTCGATGAGGAATTTGGCGAGGACCGGCTGGCGGCGGTGCTGGCGGAATTAAGCTGCGATTCAGCCCAATCGATCATCGAATCCATCAACCAACGCGTCCACGAATTTACGGGCGGCTGTCCCCCAGCCGACGACATCACGTTAGTGGTGGCGAGACGTTTGTAGCACAGGCATTCTTGCCTGTGTTGGTTGTAAATGGAAAC
>DATDHK010000628.1:0-4416 GCA_036521635.1 Bryobacteraceae bacterium
AGGCAAACCCGAAGTACCGCTGTTCTGCGTACCCGGCGCGGGCGCGAACGTAACGTCTCTGGTCGAATTGGTTTCATGTTTCAAGGCCGGAAGGGCTGTTACCGGATTTCAGCCGCGCGGTTTGAGCGATTCACAAGTTCCCTTCTCAACCGTCGAATCCGCCGCGTGTTGCTATTTGAACGCGCTGAATGCAATCGCGCCCAAGGGCCCGGTCGCCCTCCTGGGTCACTCCTTTGGCGGGTGGGTCATTTTCGAAATGGCCCAGTTGTTGCGCCGCTCCGGCCGGGAAGTAGAATCGCTGACGATCATCGATTCGCAGGCGCCCGATGGCGACGGGCCCATCAGGGAGTACAGTGCAAACGACATTGTCATGGCCTGGGTTGCCATCTTCGAGACCATACTCGGCCGTCCTTTGCTGAGCGGGGTTCAAGAGATCGAATCCCTGAGCCAAGCGGCGCAACGATCCCTGGTGCATCAGCGGCTGGTCGGTGCGGGATTCCTGCCACGCCAATCTCAGCCCGACGGAATCGCGGGAAAACTGCGAACCTTCGCCGCGGCGCTGCGCGCACGGTACTGTCCACGCGAGGCATTTTCAGGCAACGTTCGGCTGGTGCTGGTCGATGATCCCGATCTCACACCGGAGGCCGGGCGCGAGAGGCAGGAACGAATAGTAAGGAGTTGGAAACGGTGGCTTCCGAACCTAGCGTATCTTCACGGACCGGGCAATCACATGACTTGCCTGCAGACGCCTCACGTACAGTCGCTAGCGCGAATCATATTCAGCTAAACATTTTCGAAATATCCGTCGCCGAGCAGGAGAACATCGATGCCGCTAAGAGAAGTCACACGAATGCGGGCAGAGGAAGCCGGGGAGCGTAGCCGAATGCCCGAAACCATTAACTTCCCGTATATCGTCTCAGGAGGCGCCCTGAACTGGCCGGTGATGCCCATGGTTGCATTTCGGGAACTTCGCAGAGCGTACGGTGAAGTGAGGGTGGCGGTGCGCGAGTCCGACGATGGAATTGCCGAGGCCTTCAAGGTGCGCGATCTGTTCAGCGAGCCCCGCACCCTGATGCCGCTGAGCAAGTATATCGATTTGATAACGCAACCTTCTTGCGGCGATGGCGCGCGTCCGCCTTACGCCGGAAACATCAGTCTTCAGGAGGGCGCGGCAGTATCGCGGCGCCTGGCGCCGATCATGCACGGTTGCCGGTTTCCAGACTGGATTCCTCCGAAGCCCAGTGACAAATATCGCTTGTGGATCGCGGCCGCGGGTCAGCGCTCGGCAATTCACAACGACCCGTACGACAATTTCAATGTTCAACTGGCCGGCAGGAAGTATTTTATGCTGTTGGCGCCTTGCCAGCACCGGTTCTTGTATCCTGTTTTCCGGCACACCGGATTATGGGCGAGCCCAGTGGACCCGCGACGTCCCAACCTGGATGCGTTTCCCGAGTTCGCTAAAGCCGAGATCTACGAATGCGAGCTGGAGCCGGGAGATATTCTCTTCTTACCACGATTCTGGTGGCACTTCGCGAACGCTACAACACCATGCATCAATGTCAATCGCTGGGTCTTCCCCGACGAGGGAGGCTGCATATGGTGGCATCAGCAACCGGAAGGGCGCGGCATGATCGACTACGAAGCGATGCTGGGCGCGATTCGGACACAATTTGAGAGTCTGCCGCCGGAATCCCAACAATTGGCCAAACCGCAGTTCGAAGAGCTGCAAGCGGATGTGGCCCGCTTCTTGAATACTCCTGTTTCCTAGAAATGCGTCGCTTCGCAGTTACGAAGCCGCCCATATTAAGCATCGAGGGCAGAACTTCAGTGTAGGAACAGTTGATGTCAGGCTCGTTCTGGAGCGATCGCGCGAGGCCGCTTCACACACCCGACTTGAATCGCTGGCACCGGTTCAAGCAATGCGCGCCGGAACCACCGGCGGGCGTTGCAGAATAATCCGGCCAACCGCCGGACGATCCGGCCGCTGAAAGGAGGTGGGCTTACATGCGTTATCTGCATTAAAGCGCCGTTTCTGGAAGGTGGCTCGGCGAAGTGGGCCGAGCCATCGTCAATGACCAGCGCCGATCGCGGCATAATGCCGGCGCGCTGGTCATAACTCACGGATCAGTCATGGAAAGTGATTTCTTGAACGCTGGACAAAAGGAGCAATAGCATCAAATGAAAACGCGAGACAAATTCTTCGAACCGCTGGATCCCCAAGTGTTGTCGAATCCCTACCCTTCTTACAGACGCCTCAGAGAGGCGCATCCTGTTTACTGGCATGAGCAGTTGCAATCGTGGGTGCTCACGCGGTATGCGGATTGTGTGACGGTGCTGAACAATTCCGATCTATTTGCCGCGGATTTCCGGCGAATCGGAATACCGACGCCGGCGCCCCTGCTGAGTCTGCAGACTCTCGACCCGCCGGAGCAGAACCAGTTGCGCAACTTCGCGATCAACGCGGTTCGTGCACAGGATTTCGATGCGCTCGAACGCGACGCACACGTTCGTGCCGATCGCCTTATGGAAGCCCTGGCCACCCGCGAACAGATTGATTTTCTAGCGGAATTAACGGGTCCGTTCACTCTGGGAACGATTTGCCGCCTTCTTGGCGTCGAGCCGCCCGAACAGGACGAGACTTGGGCTCGGCTGAATGACGATCTTCATCGCAGCATGGACGCGCAGCTAGCGCCTGATTCCGAGCAGGCCGGGTTGGATGCCCGCGCGGCGTTCACGGCGCTGGTTGGACGTTGGTTGACCGGCAATGTATCGCCGGGAATTGTCGAATATATCAAGAACAACATCCAGGCCGCGGGAGTCAGTCAGGACGTGCTGCTGAACTCCGTTCGTGCATTCTGGCACGCGGGCTTCGAGGTGCCCAGCAGGTTCTTATGCAATGCGATGCTGGCGTTGGTGCAGAACGGTGCGCTCCGGGAGTTGGCGAAATCGGCCTCACTCGACCAGGCGATTGAGGAACTCTTGAGATACGCAGCACCGGTACACGCGGTTAGCCGCGCATGCACCGAAGACACCAAACTAGGAAGCCAGTCGATTCGCAGGGGCGACATCGTAATCGTGATGATCGCCGCCGCGAATCGCGACCCTGAGCTATTCGAGCGGCCGGACGAACTCGTCTTGGATCGCACCCCAAATCCACACATTGGATTCGGCAGGGGAGCGCACGCATGTTTGGGCGGCCACATCGCGCGCATGGAGGCAAGGGTCGTCTTCTCTAGAGTCGCGTGGCAGTTTAAGGATGCAGAACTGGCGGCGCAGCCGGACCCGAGGCCTAATGCCACCCTACATGGGCCGGCCCACCTGATGCTGCGGTTAAAGAAGGTTGCCGTGGCGGAAGCCGCGCTCGCGTGAGAGATGCGGAACGAGCCCTCGGCCGGAGGCGCAGCATGGAGAATTCCCGATGATTAGATCCAAAGACGCGCGGACACACGCCGGAACATCGCCAGCCGCGAGCGTTTGCGTATTGCCGCGCTCACTCCGGATATGTTTCTATCTTTCGTTACTTTGTCTGTTGATGCAGTTCGGGTCGTTGGGCGCGCCCGGCGACAAGATCAAGCCAAAGAACAGCCAGGCGACCGCAAGAAAGGCCGACCTCAATGGGATCTGGCAGGCGCTCAATACCGCGAACTGGGACTTGGAAACGCACGGAAGCGGACCTCCTGTTTTGCCCGCGCTCGGGGCCGCGGGCGCTATCCCGCCAGGTCTGGGAGTGGTGGAAGGCGGGCCAATCCCATACCTTCCAGCAGCGCTGGCGCGCAAAGCTGAGAACTTTCGGAATCGACTCTCTGCCGATCCCGAAACCAAGTGTTACCTGCCCGGAGTTCCACGGGCTAACTACATGCCCTACCCGTTTCAAATCGTGCAATCCGATGGGGACATTCTGATCGCTTACGAGTTCGCCGGGGCCGTCCGTACCATCTACATGAAGGACCCCGGCCCGAGCCCAATTGCATCCTGGATGGGTTGGTCAAAGGGACGCTGGGAAAACGGGTCCCTCGTTGTGGATGTCACCAGTCTGAACGAACAGACGTGGTTCGATCGGGCCGGTAATTATCACAGTGATGCGTTACATGTGACCGAACGCTACACTCTACGCAATCCCGACACTCTGATATTCGAAGCTACTATCGAGGACCCGAAGGTATTCTCGCGTCCCTGGAAGATTACTATGCCTCTCTACCGGCACGTGGAGGACGGCGCTCAGTTGATGGAATTCAAGTGTGTGCCCTTCGCCGAGGAGATCTTGTATGGGCCACTCCGGCATCGCCGGACTAATTGAGGAGATTTGTCCACAATGCGAGTATTCGTTCTGATTGTTCTAATGATTCCAGCTTTCGCACAGAATGGCTCGAAGCCGGCCAAATGGGTCGTGCCTCGAACCCCGGACGGACATCC
>DATDHK010000629.1:0-1556 GCA_036521635.1 Bryobacteraceae bacterium
CCTTCCGGCGCAGCGACGGCAACCAATGGCGGGAGGACGTCCCAGCAGTTGCGGCTCGATCCCCAGCCGCCGTTGGCGCCGATGTAGAACCCGCTCCAGTCATAGATCGCAGCGATCATCGGCGGCGCCTTGGTGTAAGGACGGGCCGCGAGATCGGCGGCCGAGGCAGGCGCAGCCGAAACCAGCGCCACAAATCCTACCGCACCCAGCAAAAACTTTTTCATCGTACTCTCCGCCTCGTGTCCGCTTCGTTTGATCCTGAAGCGTTATTATTCAAGCGCGACCGCCGCAGCGGTCCAATTCCTGCGGGCAATATAACGGTATCGAACGGGAAAAACCGTCTCTGAAATGCAACACTCGCGGGCGAAGTGAATGCCCGGAAACTAATGATTTCTTTACAATATTCGGGAACCCGGTGGAACTCGTCGGGGCGCCAAATCCCTTGGTTGCCGCACCGGTGGAAAGGTAAAGGTACCCGCCTCAAGGCCTCTGCAAGCGCTGTTTTCTGGAACAAAACTGGAACATTGGCGCAAGCAGTGCTATATGTGGATAACCGGGGATCGTCGGACCCGCGGGCGCGGCGAGCGCGTATAGGGTCAGTTCAGGGCGGTCCCGGTCCCAAAGGACCTCGAGAAACTACCTGAGCTCAAGCCCGACGGCTGGGCGTCTGGCGAGTCCAGTGATTTTGCCAGTGATTTTTGAGAGTGGAGAGCGGCAATGGCGGGAAGCGTGAACAAGGTCATTCTGATTGGCAATCTCGGAGCCGATCCGGAAATCAAGCGGACTCAGGATGGGCGGCCGATCGCCAATCTGCGGATTGCTACGTCCGACACCTGGCGCGACAAGGCCACTGGCGAGCGCAAGGAAAAGACCGAATGGCATCGCGTCGTGATTTTCAGCGAAGGCCTGTGCAAGATTGCAGAGCAATATCTGAAGAAGGGCGCCAAGGTTTATATCGAGGGCCAGCTGCAGACGCGCAAATGGACCGACCAGAGCGGCGTTGAGAAATACTCCACCGAAGTGGTGCTGCAGAACTTCAACTCGACGCTGACCATGCTCGATGGCCGCAGTGGCGGCGGTGGCGGCAGTTTCGGGTCGGATGATTCATCAGGCGGCGACTTCGGATCCGGCGGTCCGTCAAGCGCAGCACCTCGCCGCGCCGTAGCGGCCGGCGCCCGCAACAGCGACATGGACGACGATATCCCGTTCTGATCGCGCGATACCTCGACATCGAACGCTGCTACATCGAACGCGGCCGTTGCGGCGATCCGGGACGGCCGGCCGCCGCGGCGCGTCTGCAGTTGATGAGCCGTGGAGCGAATTAAACTTGACATTGGAAAGATAGATGTAAATACTCGTTACATTGCCGTTCCGGCCTGGCTGCTTCGAGTGTTTTAGATGTCGCTGACGCCACTCTTCAACGCCGCCCCTGCTTCCAGTTCGCAGGGGGCGGAAGCGTCGACGTCCCGCTCCAGCTGGCGGCGGAGATGCAGCGCGCCATCCGCGAGCGGCGGGTGGTGCGGATGCAGTACTACACCGCCAGCCGCGACGAGACG